>NZ_NHNZ01000025.1:0-172988 GCF_002727095.1 Halorubrum sp. C191
CGGCGACGACCGCGAACCCGTACAGCGGGAGCGCGACGCCGCCGAGGAGCGCGTTCGCCGGCGCGCCCAGCCCGTTCCACGCGAGCCGGAGCGGACCGACGGAGTACTGCCAGCCGACGACGAGGATTCCCGCGAGGAGGGCGGCCGCTGTCGGCGGCAGGAGCGCCGCCTCAGCGAGCCCGGTCGCCTCGCTCGCGACCCCGAGGCCGGTCAGGGTCACGCCGAGCCCGCCGGCGGCGACCGCACCGCGCAGCGCGATCCTCCGCGGGAGGTCGGTCTCGACCAGCGCGCCGCTCCCGCCCGAAAACGGGGTGCGGTTGGTGAGCGCGTCCGTTTCGACGTCGGCGTATTCGTTAGCGTAGTGGACGCTCGCGGCGACCGGTATCAGCGCCGCGAGCCCGAGTCCGAGCCGCGCTGCGCCCCCCGTCTCGCCGTACCCCCGGCCGTACGCCATCGCGACGCCGAGCGCGTACACTAAGCCGATCAGCGCGACCTGCGACGGCCGCGAGAGCCGCCAGAGGGCGGCCGGGACGCGCCGGTCCATCGGTCAGTCGTCGCCCAGCCCGCGGACCTCGGCCAGCAGGTCGTCGATCTCGGGGCGGTCGGCGGGCATCCGACCCTCGTACGCGTACGAGACGACCGGTTCGCCGCCGCGAGCGTCGAGAATCATCGCCACCGGCATCCGCCCGACGAGGTCGTGGAGCGAGCCGAGGACCCCGAACCGCACGGGCTGGTCGTACGCGTCGCTCACGTCGGTCTCGGGGTCGGCGAGCAGCGGGAACGGGAGGTCGTACGAGTCCTGCCACGACCGCGCTCGGCCCACCGGCTCGGGGAGCACGGAGACGACCGTCGCGTTCAGTGCCTCGAACTCGTCGTACCGGTCGGCGATCGCTCGGACCTGCTTCCGGCAGTTCCCGCAGTGGTAGTCGCGCTGGAACAGGAGGACGATCGCGTCGGTGTCGGGGTCCGCGGCCGCGGCCGACAGTGAAAATCGGTCGGGACCCGCTCCCGCGTTCGGCAACTCGAAGTCGGGAACCGCCTCGGCGGACGTCCGAGTGTCGCTCATGGCGCTCGCTACGCGCTCCCGCCGCATAAACGGGGAGTCGGTGTGGCGCGCCGCGCGCGGAACCGGGACAAATATAGGTCAATGACACTCGTTCACGTAGTATGACCGAACGGAGCGGGACCGCCGGCTCGCCCGTCGAAGCTGCGAGCGGCGCGGCCGCGGAGCCCGCTCCGGTCGACGCCGCGCGGGAGTTCCTCCGGGCCGTCCGAACGGACGGCGACGTCGACGCGGCCCGACGACGGCTCGACGCGCTGCCGCCGGCCGCGCTGGACGCCCTCGACGCCGCGGAGCAGCTGGCGTTCTGGATCAACGTCTACAACGCCGCCACCGGGGACGCCCTCCTCGACGACCCGACGCGGCTGTCGAACCGGCGCCGCTTCTTCGCCGCGTCCGTCGTCTCCGTCGCCGGCGCCGACCTGAGCCTCGACGAGATCGAACACGGAATCTTACGCCGCTCGAAGTGGAAGTACGGGCTGGGATACCTGCCGGACCCGTTCCCCTCGGCGTTCGTCCGCCGGCACCGCGTCGCCGATCCCGACCCGCGGATCCACTTCGCGGTCAACTGCGGCGCCACCGCCTGTCCGGCCGTCTTCGCCTACGACCCGGCGACCGTCGACGAGGCGCTCGACCACGCCGCCGAGACGTACCTGCGAGGCGAGACGGTCGTCGCGGACGGCACCGCCCGCGTCCCGCGGCTCATGCTGTGGTACCGCGGGGACTTCGGCGGGAGGAGCGGGATCCGAGAGCGGCTCCGGCGGTACGGGGTGATCGACGCGGACGCGACGCCCGAGATCCGCTACCGCGAGTACGACTGGACGCCGTCGCTGGAGCCGTTCCGCGGCGGGGAGTGACTCTCGCTCGCTCGCGGCCGCCGAGGCCGTTGGGGCGGGCTTTTTGACCTCCCCCGCCGACGACCCGGGTATGACCGATCTCGACATCGACCTCGTCCTCGTGCCCGTCGACGGCAGCGAGGAGTCTCACGAGGCAGTCGATTACGCCATCGCACTCGCGGCGGAGTACGACGCGAGCGTCCACGCGCTGTACGTCCTCGACGAGGAGGTCGTCCGCGCCATCGACCACGGCGTGGTCGACGAGAGCGAGGTGGCCGACGACTCCGAGGCGTTCACCGACTCCGTCGCCCGTCGCGCGGAGACGGCCGGGGTCCCCCACAGCAACTCGATCGCCTACGGCTTCTCCACGTCGGTGAAGACCGTCCACCCGGGAAGCGTCGTCCTCGACACCGCGGAGGAGTTGGAGTCGGACTTCATCGTGGTCCCGCGCGAGCCGGTCTCCGGTGACCCCGGCGAGGTGCTGGGGAAGGCGGCAGAATATGTCCTCCTGTACGCGAGCCAGCCCGTGCTGTCCGTCTGATGGTCGGCGGCCTCCTCCCGGCCGGCACGACCCTGCCGCCCCTCCCGCACCTCCTCGCCGTCCTGCTCGCGACCGGCGGGGTCGTCGCCGCGCTTCGCCGCCGCCGCCCCGCCGTCACCGGTCGCCGGGTGCTCGCGCTCGCGCCGTGGATGGCGCTCGGCTCCGCCGCGCACGTCCTCTACGTCGTCGACGCGCTCCCGCCCCTGATCGCGCCGCTTGCGGGCTCGCCGACCGTCTACCTCACCGTCGGGTCGCTGGCGGGCGCGGCGTGGCTCGCCGCCGACGCTGCCCGTCCCGAACGGGTCGGGGGCACGCTCGCGACCACCGGCGTCGCCCTCCTCGTCCCCGTCGTCGCGGCCGCGGTCGGGGCCGGACTCTCCCCCGTCGGCGCGCGCTGGTCGGCCGTCGCGCTCGGGCTCACCGTTCCGATCGCCGGGGGCGCTTGGCTCGGGTTGACCCGCTTCCGGCCGGAGGTCGCGGTCACCGGCGGCGTCGGCGCGCTCGCCGTGTTCGGGCACGCGCTCGACGGCGTCTCGACCGCGGTCGGGACGACGCAGCTCGGCTTCGGCGAGCGCACGCCGGTGTCGCGGATCCTCTTAGAGATCGGCGGACTGCCCTCGCTTCCGGTGATCGGCGACGGGTGGCTGTTCCTCCTCGTGAAGCTCGCGGTCGCGAGCGCCGTGGTCTGGCTGTTCGCCGCATACGTCCGGGAGACTCCGGGAGAGGGCTACCTCCTCCTCGGGTTCGTCGCCGCGATGGGGCTCGGCCCCGCGGCGCACAACCTGCTGTTGTTCTCCGTCGCCGCCTGACCGGGGGCTGCGGGTCGTAACGCCTCACCATACGGCGAGCGCGAACACGACCGCGACGCTCGCCAGCATGACGGCTTGGACGAACGCGCTGGCGAGGACGCCGACGGCCGCGTACGCCGCCTGCCGGGCGGCCGCCTCGGGGTCGTCACCGTTCCCGTAGAGGGCGACGACGAAGACGGTCCCGGCCAGCCCGACGACGAGTCCGATCGGTCCCAGCGGGATCAGCAACGCGATGCCGACCAGCGTCCCGGCAACGACGGTCCGGGTCGACGCGCCGCCGAGCCGCCCGGAGACCATGCCGGACAGCAGGTCGACGGCGGAGGCGAGCAGCGAGACGGCGACGAGCGCGACCAGGACGGCGAGCCCCGGCTCGGCGAAGCCGGTGGTGTACGCGTAAGCGAGGACGGTCAGCGCCGCGAGGACGCCGCTGGGCACGAACGGAGCGAAGGCGCTGGCCGTCCAGACGACGAGCAGCGCGATCGCAAGTCCGGCCGCGGGAGAGACCATACGAGGCAGACGCGTCGCGCGTTCAAAAACGCGTCTACCGTCGCACCGTCTCGGGTCCCGTCACTTCGGGACGTACACGAGGGGTTCGTACCGGTGGGCGGCGTACGGCTCGGCGTCGTCGGCCAGCGAGAACACACTCTGCGGCCACGTCCCCAACACCTCGTGGATGCGTTCGTACGAAAGCAAGTTCTCGCCCGCGAGAACGAGTCCGAACCGATCGGTGAAGCGCTCGGGGTCCCACACGGCGTCCTCGCCGAGGTGTTCGTGCGGCGCTTCCGCGATCCGGTTGTAATGGGCCCGCGCGAGCCGGTTGTGGTAGTTGAAGACGAGACACCCACCGGGTTCCACCGCGCCGTAGAGGCGTTCTATCGCCCGTGCGATGTCCGCCACGTAACACAGCGTGAACAGACAGGAGACCACGTCGAACCGGCGGTCAGGGTCGAACTCCGGAAGGACCGCCCGCTCGAAGGCGACCTCGCGGTCGGCTTCGCGTGCGCGTTCGCGGTTCGCCGCGAGGACCGCCTCGGCGGCGTCGTACCCGACGACGGTCGTGTCCGGGTAGCGCTCCGCGACCTCGAACGCGAGGTCGCCGGGCCCGCATCCGACATCGGCGTACGCGTCCGGGCCGTCGCGGAAATTGGCGTCCAGAAACTCGACGAACGGCTCCGCGACGAGGTCCGCGCTCGGCCCCGTGTCCTCGCGCACCGCCTCATCGGCTCCGTCCCAGTACTCGCCCCAGTCGATAGTCCCCGCGTATTGGGTCTCGGTCATCGTTTCGTGGAAGTGATATTTTTGGCGTTCCCTGACCTTTCGGTCGGTTGTTTCGGCCTCAGTCCGAGAATAGAAAAGGAATCGACGAGCAAAAAAACTTACCAAAAATATTTACTTTACTGTTTGCTTACTATTTCGAGACGGAGAGAATTATATTTTGGGGTCCCGTAGCCGCGTTCCGTCGGACTCGTCCGTAGAACCCGTCGAAACCACTGTCCGACCACGCGTCGACGCCCGTTCGAACGAGGGCGACCCTCTCCGAACAGTTACAGCCCGTTCGGGCAGTGTTCTGGCCCGATCCGCGTGGCCCGCAGAAGTGTGCGTAAACCCGTTCTGACGCCGTCGATTCCGGTCCGGTTCGACGCCGTCAGTCCTCTTCCTCGACGACTTCCGGGTCCTCGATGGCCGACTGGAGGGAGTCGAGCCCGTTGACCCACTCGGAGACGAGGCCGTACTCCAAGTCCTCGACGAGTTCGATGTCGAGCGTCTCGCCGTCGATGACGCGCGTCCCGGCCTGAACGACGTAGCCGAGCGCGGCGTCGAGGTCGTCGCCCTCCTCGGCCTCGGCGGCCGCGCGGACGAACTCGCTCACGTCGCCGTCGACGACGCCGCCGACGAGATACTCCTCGGCCGCGTAGAAGACGGGGACGAGCGAGGTCTGGACGCCGTCGATCAGCATCACCTTGTCCTCGTCGTCGAACTCGACGTCAGCGAGGACGATGTCGCGGATGTCGCGGACCTCCTCGACGGCGCGGTCCTCGTCGATGCGGTCCTCGTCGAACGCGGCCAGCACCTTCACCACGGCGATCGCGGCGTCGTCCTGAAGGTTCAGGAGGAGCCGCGCGGAGTCCTCGTTCTCGGGGTCGATCTCCTCTTCGGCCAGCCTGTCGAGCCAGTTCTGCCAGCGTTCGTCGGTATAGAACGTTTCAACGGCGTCGTCGTCGGTCATGTCCCGTACGTCGCCCGGCCAACTCAAATGCCTTTCCTATCGATCGCCGCCCGAGAGACCGTCTCACTCGCGTGAATCCTCGGATTCAGGACTCGCGTTCCAGCGTCGCTTCGGTGTCGATCCCGTACACGGCCCGGGGAGTCTCGACGTGCGCCCGGCGGACCGCCTCGTCGTGTCCCGCCTCCAGCAGCCAGCGCACCCGGCGCGGGACGGTCTTCGGCCCGAGGACCATGCCCGGACGGTCCGGGTCGTCGACGAAGTCGGTCTCCATCAGGAACGGCTCGCCCGCCTCGGCCGCGCGCTCCAGGCGATCCTTGTCGCTCATCACGCTCGGCGTGACGCCGGCGAGTTCGCCCGCGGCGTAGTGTTTGACGACGCGCGACGGGTCCAGCCCCGACTCCTCGGCGACTGCGGCGAGGTCGGTCAGGTCCTCCGTGGCCTCGGTGTGGAGCTGGACCGCGCAGTCGACCTCCGCGCCGAGTTCGAACGCCCGCCGCGTGACCGCGTTCGACGCCTCCCAGACCGCGTCGCTCACGTCGTAGTGTGGGCGGCCGGACTTCAACGCGAGCGCGTCGCCCTCCGCGACGTACTCGCTCGCGACCTCCAGCCCGCCCCGCATGAGGTCGCGGGCCGCCTCGGGGGAGAAGTCGCGCTCGTCGACGAGCCGGCTGATCAGCCCGGGGTGGACGCCGAGGACGGGCCACGCGCGCCCTGGTAAGACCTCCGTCGCGGCCGCGACCGTCTCCAGCGTCTCCTCGAAGACGGCCCGGAAGTCGTCCGGCTCGTCCGGCTCGACGCCCAGCAGCCACGAGGGCTTGTTCACCACGAGCAGGTGGGTGCCGCCGAGCCGGACGAACTCCTCGACGGCCTCGATCCCGCGGCCGTGTCGGGGGTCGAGGTGGAGGTGGTCGTCCAACACCGGCGTGCCGAGGTCCTCGCTCATGGGCGACCGTTCGGCCGCGCGCGATTAGAAGGATCGGTCCGCGGCGATCGGGGGCACGGGGGCCGAGAGGGCGACGGACTCGCCGCGCCCGCTCAGTCAGCGCGGTTCGCCGCGAACTTCCCGTCGGGCCGGGGGACGGTCACGGCGGGGAGCTCGGCCTCGATGGCCTCGCGCCGCCCCTCGAACTCCCCGGGCAACACCAGCCGCTCGCCGAGCGCGTCGAGCGGCTCGTCGCTCGCGTAGCCGGGGTCGGCGGTGGCGAGCTCGAAGAGGACGCCCGCGAACTCCCGGAAGTAGACCGAGCGGAACCAGTGGCGGTCGATCTGCTGAGTTGGGCGCAGCCCCATCGACGCGACCGCGTCGCGCATCCCGGACTGGTCGGCGTCGGTCGGTGTCTGGAACGCGACGTGGTGGACCGTGCCGCGGCCGGAGCTCCCCTGTCGGTCCGTCTCGACGACGTCGACGTACTTCCCGACCGGGCCGCCAGCCGCGAAGCGAGTCCGCTCGTTCCCGGCCGCGTCGTCCGCCTCCGTCTCGGCCGCCGTCAGCCCCATCGTCCGGAGGAGCCGTTCGGTCCGCTCGGCGTCGCCGAGCCACAGCGTCACGGAGTGGAACCCGCGGATCGCGGCCGACTCGGGGACGAACGCGGTCCACGCCGTCGTCGGATCGTCGTCGGGAACCTCGACCGCGACCAGCTCGACGGGGAGCCCGTCGGGGTCGCGGAAGGGGAGGACCGCCTCGCCGAACCGCTCCTCGCGGGCGTCGTAGTCGACGCCGCGCTCGTCGAACCGGTCCTCCCAGTAGTCGAGGCTCCCCTCGGGCACCCGGAACGCGGTGCGCGAGACCTGACCGGCGCCGACCTCGCCCTCCGGGAGCTCCGTCCACGGGAAGAAGGTCATGCTGGTGCCGGGCGTCCCCTCCGCGTCGCCGTAGAAGAAGTGGTACGTCCCGGGGTCGTCCTGATTGATCGAGCGCTTCACGAGCCGGAGGCCGAGCGTCTCGGCCCAGAAGTCGAGGTTCCGCTGCGGGTCGCCGGCCACGCAGGTCACGTGGTGGATTCCGGGCGTCGGCGCGGGGCCGTCGCCGGTTTCGCCGTCTGTCGAGTCGGGTCCGTCGGTCATGTTACCCCGTAGGTCCCGGACCGACTTGAATCGGCGCGGACACGGATGTTACCGGGTCCCGGCGGCGGTGAGCCGGCGGGGCGACCGGTCACCGAGCCAGCGCCATCGCCCGCTCGATCCGCTCTCTGAGCGCCTCGAGCCGGTCGCCCACGGCGCCGACCGCCGCCAACACCGGATACGTGACGTCGAGGTCCTGGTAGCAGTACCCCGGGAGGTCGAGGTCGCCGTCGAGCGCGAGCCGGCGCGTGTGCTCGGCGAGCACGCGCTGGCGGCGCGCGGCGATCCGGTCGCAGTCGTCGCGGAGCGCCGCGGTCCGGGTCCGGCAGGCGTCGAGCGCGCCGAACCCGGCCGCCGCGTCGTCCCCCTCGTCGCCGAGTTCATCGTCGATCGCCGCGATCTCGGACCGGATCGGGTCGAGGCGGGACGCCGCGCGATCGATCGACTCCAGCTCCGACTCCACGGCGTCGAGGAACGCCTCGCGCTCCTGGACCGCGGTCTCGGCGGCGCTCAGCACCGACCGCTTGTACTCCTCGCGGAAGCAGTCCGTCCGGGTGAGCGCGTACGCCAGCTCGGGGCCGAACTCCTCGGCGACGCTCCGCTCGTAGGTGTCGTCGTACTCCTCGGCGTAGTGCGGGACCGACATCACCGTGGCGCGATACGCGTCCCTGACCGTAACGAGCCGAGAGCCGGGGGCCGCAGCCGCGTCGCCGCGACCGCCCGCCCCGTCGCCGACCGCACTGCGCATCGCGTCGGCGACGCCGGCGAACCCGCCGGGCGCGGAGGCGTCCGCGGGACCGGTGCCCCCGCTCTCGCCCGGAATCGACGACACGCGGCTCCGGAACGCCCGGAACGCCTCGCGCTCGTCGACGACCCGGCGCCGCTCGACGCGGAGCGCGGCCCGCGCCGCCCGGATCGGATCGCTCCCCTCGTCCGCGTGAATCGCTGCCATGTGTCGCGGCACGGCGACACCTCCCGTAAACGCTTATATGAGACGTATCCGCCACACCGGACGGCTCCGGAGGGGTATATAGCTCTCGGGCCGGGGACAGCGACTTTCCCGCTCCGCCGCCGATCGGCGGCATGGAGAAGGTGGCCCTCGCCGAGGCGTTCGGCTCGTTCGAGGAGACGTGGTCCCCGCGGCTCGCGGGCGAACTCAACGGACAGGCGGTCAAGCTCGCGAAGGCGGACGGCGAGTTCGTCTGGCACAGCCACGCGGACGCCGACGAGCTGTTCTTCGTTCACTCCGGGCGGCTCCGGATCGAGTTCCGCGAGGCGGACAATGTCGTGCTGGAGGAAGGCGAGCTCACGGTCGTCCCGCGCGGGACGGACCACCGCCCCGTCGCCGAGCCGGAGGCCGAGATCCTGCTGTTCGAACCCACCGAGACGCGCAACACGGGCGACGTCGAGACCGACGAGACCGTGACCGACGTGGAGCGGCTGGACTGAGTCACGAGACGACGGCGCGCGCGAGCGACCCGAACAGGAGGAGCGCCAGTCCCGCGCCGACCGTGAGGTAGACGACCGGACGCATCCCCGGCACCGCGGCGGCCGCGGAACCGAGACCGACCGCGAACGCCGCGAGCGCGACGATACCCGCACCGAGCGCGTACGCGACGCCCCGCCGGACCGTCGGCGCGACGAGCGACGCGAGCGCGCCGGCGGCGATCAGCCCGAGCCAGTGGACCGTCGCGAGCGCGACGCCGACTCCCAGCGCGGCGACGAGCGCGACCGCGTGAGAGCGCGGCTCCGTCCGGACGCGTCCGAGGAGGGGCAAGGAGTCGTCGGGGGCCGGCGCGTCGTTCGGGGACGGCGCGTCGCTCACTGCGACCCCTCCGTCGGGGGGTCGAACCGAACCGCCGGTTCGCCGCCCGCGCCGAGCGGCATCGGACGCTGGTCGTTACCCAGCCAGCGCCGGAGCTGGTCGTCGTAGTGTTCCGAGAAGTAGTCCCCGGAGTTCCCGCCCGGGAGGACCGCGGTCGCGTCGGTCCCCGGGCGCACCACCATCCGCCAGCTCGACCCGACCGCGGACTCGACGCGGTAGTTCTTCACCGTCGCGGGCGAACCGTCAGCGGACAGTTCGTCGTAGTTCAGGAACGCCGCCTCGCCGCCGAGGGGGTGGGTCATCGCCCGCGTGGTGTTGTAGTCGCCGTACGTCTCCCAACCCTCCTCGCCGATCTCGTCGAGCGCGTCGCGGAGGGCCGCGGCCGCGAGGTCGCCGCGCGAGCCCCCCTCGAACAGTGGATCGTCGTCGGGGAGCCGCGCGAGCGTCCAGTCGCTCGGGTAGTAGGACTCGCCGAGGCCGCCGTCGGAGAAGGCGGGCTCGAAGACGCGCTCGCGGAACTTCGGCAGGTACCGGGCGAACAGCAGCGCGGCCCGGGAGTCCCGTCGCATTCGGTAGTTCCACTCGTCGAGGGCGTCCGCGGCGTCGACGAGCGGCGGATCGGGGTCGTCGCGGTCGCGGACCGCGGCGACCAGTTCGGGGACGAGTTCCGGGCCGCGCCCGTCGCGCACGTCGTTCTGGAGGGCGCGGTGGAAGTCGGGGTCGGTCGACCCCTCCCCCCCGTCGATCGTCCCCTCGAGACGGTCGGCGATCCGGGCGCCGCGGTACGGGGTCGCGTAGTCGACGCCGACGTAGTGGATCGGGTCGTCGATCGGGCGCTGGTTGGCGGTCGACAGCGCGTCGGGGTCGATCGCGTGCGGCTTCTCCGCGAAGGGGACGAACCCCTCCCACGACGACTCACCGAACGGCTCGAACCCCGCCCACTCCCCCTCGCCGGCGGAGCCGTCGAACACCCGGTCGCCGTCGACGACCTCGCCGTCGGTGCGGCGGATCGGGAGTTTCCCGGTCGCGAAGTAGAGCGTGCGGCCGTCGGCGTCGGCGTACACGAGGTTCTGCGTGGGGAGATCGAAGTTGCGCGTCGCGTCGAGCAGGTCGTCGATCCCCTCGCTGCGTCCGTACGCCTCGATGGCGACGGTGGTGCGCGTCGCGGTGTGGCCGGTCCACGCGACGCCGACCGTCTGATCCTCGCGTTCGATCAGGGGGCCGTGGACGGTTCGGCGCACCCGGACCTCCCAGTCCTCGCCCCCGGCGACCGGGATCGTCTCGCGCTCGTCGACTTCGAAGGGGCGCCACTCCCCGTCGTACTCGTAGCGGTCGCCCGCCTCGTCGATATCGTACCGGTAGCAGTCCAGCACGTCGGCGCCGAGGTTGGTGAACGACCACGTGCCGCGGTCGTTCGCGCCCGCGATGACGAACGGGACGCCCGAGAACGTCGCGCCCCGCACCGACCGCTCGGGGGTGTCGACCGACTGCTCGTACCACAGCGGGGGCGCCTGAAGCGAGAGGTGCGGGTCGTACGCGACGATCGGGCTCCCGCTCGCGGCGTGCTCTCCGGAGACGACCCAGCTGTTCGAGCCGACCCCCGTCGGCGACTCGAAGCCGGAGAGCCAGTCGGTCAGTTCGGGGTCGACGGGGTCGGCGCCGCCCCCAACGTTCGAGGTCGCCTCTAGGTTCGGCGCGCGCTCGCCCGCCCCGCGAAGGCTCTCGGCGCCCCTCCCCTCGGAGAGCCGCGTCTCGGTCCCGTCGAGGATCGGGTCGTCGTGGTCGTACCGCGTCGGAAACAGCGTCTCGGCGCGCTCGGATCCGAGGCGGTCGGCGACGAGCGCGCGCCGTAGTTCGGCGAAGCTCCCCGTGAGCGTCCACGAGATCTGCTTTTCCATCAGCATCGAGTCGACGGGGGTCCACGGCTCGGGCTCGTAGCCGATCAGCTCGAACTCCAGCGGGAGCGGTAGGTCCTCAATCGCGGCGTTGACGCCGTCTGCGAACGCCTCGACGAGGGGCCCGGCGCGCGTCTTGGCGACCGCGTCCCACGTGGCCGCGGCGGCGTCGGCGAACCCCATCGCGACGTTGAACTCGTCGCTGTCGAGCGTCGCCTCCCCGATCACCTCCGAGAGCCGGCCGCGCATCACCCGCCGCTGGAGATCCATCGCGAACAGCCGGTCGAACGCCTGACAGTAGCCGACCGCGAAGTACGCCGCGGGCTCCTCGTCCGCCTCGATCTGCGGGACGCCGAACTCGTCGCGGGCGACCGTCGCCGCCCCGTGCGGGCTCTCGACGGTCTCCGGGAGGGACCGGTCGGCGGCGTCCCACGCCTCGCCCGACAGCGGGGCGAACGAGTCGAGGAGGTCGGCCGCGTCGCTCGCCGCCAGTCCGGCGCTGCCGGCCGCGAGGACGCTCGCGAGGACCGCGCGGCGCGTGGTGTCGCGTGTCACCTCACGACCGACGACCCGATTCCTCATTATAATTTGGATCGGATCGGGGAGGTTCACGTATCCGAGCGTGAGCAGTGGACGACGGCGAAGCCGTCAGTACGCGCGGACTCCAGTCTGCGCGCTCTCGGACACGCGAAAAAAAAGCCGCGGCGGCGCTACTCCTCGGCGGCGGGCTCTTCGACCTCCTGTTCTTCGGCTTCCTCTTCCTCTTCGGAGCGGGCGGCCACGAGGGCCCCGCTGGCGACGCTGTACATCGGCTCGTCCGGCGAGTGGACGCCGCTGATGGAGAACGGGATGTTCGCGTCTTCGAGGTGGTCGGCGAACAGATCTTCGAAGCCGTTGGGGCTCGAGGTCCCGCCCGTGACGACGACCGGAACGTCGAGGCCCTCCTCGATGTCCTCCTCGTCGACCTCGCTGGTGATGTTCTCTATCACGTAGTCGAGCAGGTTCTCGTAGTAGATGGCGAGCGCCCCCTCGACGCCCCCCACGTCTGTCCGGAAGTCCAGCTCGAAGTCGTCCTCTTTAATCGAGGTCACCTTGTCGACCGGCGTCCCGGTCGCCTGCGCGGTCTGCTCGTCCACCCAGTCGCCGCCGCGGGCGATAGAGAACTTCATGACCGGAACCGCGTAGTACGCCAGACAGACGTTGGTCATCCCCGCGCCGAAGCTGATCCCCAGCCCGGTGAAGTTGTTGTCGGCCAGCTCGGAGTAGATGACCGCCATGCCCTCGTTGATCGGCTCCGGGTCGTACCCCATGTCGCCGAGCATCGACTCCAGCGTTTTCTCGTGATACAGCGTCGAGAGGTCCGAGTCGATGGGGTCGGCCGGACTGGAGTAGTAGAGCCGCTCGTTGTGCCGCGACGGCTCGCCGACGACCTGCTCCGTGATGAGCTTGATCATCGGGATCGCCGAGGACTCGTCGCTCGAGAGGATCCCGTGTTGCATCGGGCGACGGGTCTCTTGGTTGAAGATGTTCGCGAAGTTGAGCGCGTCGTCCCCGACGACGTACACCTGATCGTCTTTTCGGATGTGGAGGACTTCGCTCCGGGAGAGCATCTGCTCGGCCATGTCGCTGTACTCGATCTCGACGAACGAGTTCCGCTGTTGCACGAAGACGGTTTCTGCGCCTTCCTGACGCGCGGAGAGAATATTCATCGTGCCAACGTCAAGTCCCTTGGCCATACGCTAACCTCAAAGCGAATCCACATAAGTTTTCGTAGGAAGACAGGATGCTTAGAACAGCCCGCGGATCCGGTCGATGAGCCCCTCGCCGGCCGCCTCGGCCTCCTCCTCCTCGCGCTGCTGTTCGCGGAGCTCCCGGAGCGCGGCCGCCTGGTCGTCGGTCCCCTCGCCGCTCGCGGTCTCGACCTCCCCGCCCTGGAGGCCCTGTAGCTGTGAGACCGCGTCGGAGACGTTGCCGTCGCTGGTCCGGGTCTCGATCCCGGAGTCCGGCAGATTCTCGCTGTCGATGTCGTCGATGGCGCTCGTGTCGAGGTTCAGCCGTCGCGTCTCCGTGCGGCTGACGCCGCCCCAGGAGAGCTCCGCGTCGTCGAGCGCGCTGTCGATGTCGGACCGTACCTGCTCGTCGCTGACGGTCTCCGTCTCCTCCGCGTCCGCCTCGGTCGCCTCGGCCTCGCCCGTCTCGTCGACCGCGCGCTCGACCCGGTGGGCGACGAGGGCCGCGCCGGTCGCGGCGACCACGAGCGCGATACCGACGCTGTAGAGGGCGATGACCTGCGCGCTGTAGTCCGGCGGCACGGTCACGTTCCAGTCCTGCGGGTAGGCCCACACGAAGAGG
The DNA here is from genome assembly GCF_002727095.1 of Halorubrum sp. C191. Classification (NCBI taxonomy): domain Archaea; kingdom Methanobacteriati; phylum Methanobacteriota; class Halobacteria; order Halobacteriales; family Haloferacaceae; genus Halorubrum; species Halorubrum sp. C191. The sequence goes on from NZ_NHNZ01000025.1 coordinate 13,607, forward strand.
CCGACCGCGACGAGGTCGATCACCGAGCCCGCGGCGGCGACGTACAGCATCCGCTTGTCGACCGGCAGCAGGACAACGATTCCGAGCAGCAGCGCCGGGAATCCGACCGCGCTGGCGACGCCGGCGACCTCGCGGATCGCGTACGAGGACGACGAGGCCGCCGGCAACGTCGCGCTGTAGAGGAACACCACGACGCTGACGGCACCCGCGACCAGTCCGACGAAGAAGAGGCCGAACCCGGCGTACACGTCGACGGTCCGGTCGGGGTCGCCGATGTATCGTCGGTAGTACCGGAGGAGTTGGTTCGAGTCGGTCGCCTCGCTCATACGGGAGCGTTCCGCCCCGACTGTAATCATTGTTCCCCCCGACCCTAGTCCTTAACAACTCCGCGACTGAGGTTCAACTGATCAACAGTGGAGCCGGACTGTCCACGGTGTGGCGACAGCCTGACCGCGTTCACGCTGGCGGGCGTCGAGGCGCTCGCGTGCGAGGCGTGCGGCTACGTCGGCGTCGAGGCCGATCACTCCGGCGATCGGACGGTCGTCGAGAGCTGGGACGACGCGCTCCGGCGGTTCCACGAGGAGTCCTGACCCATGCCATCGATCGACATCACCGACGACCAACGCGACCGCATCGCCGCGCTGCGCGAAGAGCTCACCGACGCGCACGCCGACAGATACACCTCGGTCACACTGCGCGACACCGTGGCCTACCTCCTCGACCTCGCCGACGCCGTCGACGACCCCGACCGCCGGGCGGCGGTCGATACCAACCGATCGGAGGCCGACGACGACGACGGCGGGTTTCCGCGGGAGCGGCTCGAAGCGCGGCTTCGCGAGCGTAATCGCCGCCACAGCGACGCAAACCCGGACGACCCGATGGACCTGTACAGCATCGCTGCGGAGTACGACGTCTCGGGCCGCAGCAGCATGACCAAGGGAGAGCTCGTGACGGCGATCCTCGACGTCGCCGAACGGCGCTACACGGCCCCGTTCGCGCCGGTCGACGTCGAGTTACCCGACGCCGACCACGACGGTGGCTCCGGAGCAGACACCGACTCCGCCGAGGGCGGTTCCGAAGCGGACCACGACGACGACGACGGTAGTCCCGAAGCGGACCACGACAACGCCGAGGACGGCGGCGACGAGAGCGATACCGCCGCCGAGTCCGACGCCGACGACCAAGCCGGAGACGACGGTCAGCTCAACGCGATGTTGAGCCTGCTCGAAACGCACAGCGACAAGTGGGACTCGGCCGACGGCGACGCCCGCTACGAGGTCGAACTGCCGGACGGGAGGGTCGAGACCGCGCGCACCAAAGACGACGTTCGCGCGGCCCTGTTTAAACACTACTAACGATGGGACTGCTCGACACACTCAGATCGTGGCTCGGCCTCGGCGGCGACGGCGACGCCGACCGAGACGGGGACCCACACGCGAACGCCGAGGTCGATACCCCGGCCGCCGACGAGACCGACGGCTCGGCCGCCGACGAAACTGACACCGAGGCCGCAGCGGAGCCGAAACTCGATCCGAGCGGCGTGACCGAAACCCGGGTCGAATCGACGGACAGCGCCGTCGACGCACTCAAGCAGGCTCGTAACGAAGGCGGCGACGACGACACCGGGACGACTCCTGCCGACGGTCCGAGCGCCGGTGCCGATCCGTCGACCGAACGGCGCGACTCCGACGCGTCCGCGGACGACGACTCGTGACGCCACTCCCGCCTGTGAACACCGCGGCTTCCTGTACCGGGGAAGCAGTCGTTCACGCTACGCTGAGGCGGCTTCTAACCTTTATCAGTCCGACCCGCGTAGATACATGTGGTGTGTTCACGTGAAACTCGCATTGATCGGGGTCGGACAGGCAGGTGGGAAGGTAGTCGACGAGTTCCTGGCCTACGACGCACAGACGGGCGCAGACATCGTTCGGGGAGCGATCGCCGTCAACACGGCGAAGGCGGACCTCAACGGGATTGACCGCCTTCCGGAGGACCGCCGGATCCTGATCGGGCAATCGCGGGTCAAGGGCCACGGGGTGGGCGCGGACAACGAGCTGGGCGCGGAAGTGGCCGAGGAGGACATCGACGAGATCCAGGGGGCGCTCGACTCGGTGCCGGTCCACGAGATCGACGCGTTCCTCGTCGTTGCGGGGCTGGGCGGCGGGACGGGATCGGGTGGCGCACCCGTGATCGCGAAGAACCTCAAACGGATCTACACCGAACCCGTCTACGGGCTCGGCATTCTCCCCGGCAGCGACGAGGGCGGGATCTACACGCTGAACGCCGCCCGCTCGCTCAAGACGTTCGTCGACGAGGTGGACAACCTCATGCTGTTCGACAACGACGCGTGGCGCAGTTCGGGCGAGTCCGTCGGAGAAGGGTTCGACGCGATCAACAGGGAGTTGGTCCAGCGGTTCGGCGTGCTCTTCAGCGCCGGCGAAATCACCGAGGGGAGCGACGTCGCCGAGAGCGTGGTCGACTCCTCCGAGATCATCAACACGCTCAAGGGCGGCGGCATCTCGTCGCTGGGGTACGCCGACGTCGAGGTCGACGAACCGAAGCGGTCGGGGTTGCTCTCGCGGTTCGGCAACGATTCGAACGAGGGGATCGACAGCACGGAGGCCACCAATCGGATCACGAGCCTCGTCCGGAAGGCGACGCTCGGTCGGCTCACTCTGCCGTGTGAGGTGAGCGGGACGGAGCGGGCGCTGCTCGTCGTCGCCGGGCCGCCGGAGTATCTCAACCGGAAGGGCATCGAGCACGGTCGCAAGTGGCTCGAGGAACAGACCGGGTCGATGGAGGTCCGCGGCGGCGACTACCCGCGACGCGGCGAGGGAACCGTCGCGGGGCTCGTCCTGCTCGGCGGCGTGACGAACGTCCCGCGAGTGAAGGAGCTTCAGCAGGTCGCGGTCGAGGCGCAACAGAATCTGGGCGAGATCACCGACGAGAGCGAGGACCGCTTCACCGAGCTGATGGATAGCGACGGGGAGCTGGAGTCGCTGTTCTGACCGTCATCGCCTACTCGGAGCCGTCCTCCGAGGCGCCTCGGGCGGGGCCCGCTCCGGCACCCGGCCCGAGAGCGTGAGACGCACGCGCGGCGGCGATCACGCGGACGCGGTCGGCGAAGTGCTCGATCCGTTCCACCGACCCGGGGCTCTCGCATGCGAGCGGCCCCGAAGCGGAGTCGCTCGACGCTCGGTGCCGGGGGAGCGACCTCGTCACCGATCCTCGGTCGACGGCCGCCCGTCGACGAGGATGTCGAACGACTCCTCGATGTCGCCGAGCACGAGCAGCGCGTAGTACCGGAGGTACGTCACGACGGGGACCTGTGAGAGCGTCCCAACGACGAGCAACGCGACGCCGAACAGCACCGCGAGCGGGACGAGGAGGGCGAGTCCGAGCGGCGACGTCACCGAGACGGTCGCGTGTACGATCGCGACCGCGACGAGGAGGGGGACGAGGAGCGCGAACGCGACGAGCGCGACCGCGATCGAGACGACGACCCCGGTGGCGACCGTCAACAGGAACGCGACCGCGACGTACGCCAGGTACTGTTTCCACGCCGCCCTGACCGACGGCCAGAGGCGACGCCACGCCGCGACGACGCCCGAGTCCGACTGAATCATGAGCGGCACGACGAACGCGGTCGTGAACCCCGAGACCAACGCGTACCCGGCGCTGATGAGAGCCAGCACCGGGAGCCCGACGAGGAACGCCGTGGCGGAGCGCGCGGGGTCGCGCCCGGTCAGGACGGGAACGGCGAGCAGTGCGACCCAGCCGCCGAACAGCGCGAGCACCGGGAGTCCGATCGCGACTCGGAACCCGAACAGGCGGATCCCCTGCCGCCAGCGTCGGCGCCAGTGGCGTCGGAGCGACACCTCGCCGGTGCGGAGCGACTCGATCAGCACGAACTCCATGACCGCTCCGACCAGGCTGAACAGCCCGAGGAGCAGGAGGCCGACGGCGACGACCGCGGCTGCGAGCGTCAGCAGCTCGACCGGGAGCCCGGAGGGAATTTCGCCGGGAGAAACCTCTCCCGTCGGAGCCGACGTGCTGAACTGTGTCGTCGGGAAACTCACGCCACCGCCGACGAAGAACACGACGACCGCGAGCTTCAGCCAGCGGCGCACGGTGACGGGCGTCAGAAGCGCTCGAGTGACACCGAGCGCTTCCTCGACGTTTTCGACTGCGTGGAGGGCCATGCGTCGAGGTACACGGATCGCGTAGTTAGCCCTTCTGGTGGCTTCCGTCGGGACTTACCGCGGCGCCTTCAGGTGCGGGAAACCTACATCCGTCGCCCGACCGTACGAGATGCTGATGGAGGTCGCGCTGATCACGGTGGGTGACGAACTGCTCTCGGGCGACACGGTGAACACGAACGCCAACTGGCTCGCCGCCGAACTGAGCGAGCGCGGCGTCGCCGTGGCACGGATCCTCTCGATCCCCGACGACAGGGGAGAGATCGCCGACCGAGTCCGGGAGTACGCCGCGGACTTCGACGCCGTAATCGTCACCGGCGGCATCGGCAGCACCCCCGACGACGTGACGGTGGAGGCGGTCGCGGACGCGTTCGACCGCGAAATGGCCGTCACCGACCTCACGCGCGAGTCCGTCGAGCGCCGGCTGGCGGCGATCCGCGAGCGGGTCCCCGACCGCGAGTTCTACGTCGACGTCGAGGCCGAAGCGGCGGTCCCCGAGGGGAGCCGCCCGCTGGTGACCGACGCGGGGCTCGCGCCCGGCTGCGTGGTCGAGAACGTCTACGTCCTGCCCGGCATCCCGGACGAGCTGAAGGCGACCTTCGAGACGGTCGCCGACGAGTTCGCCGGGGACCGCCGCTCCCGGTTCCTGTACACCGTCGAACCGGAGTCGAACATCGTGCCCGCGCTGCGGGAGGCGATGGACCGGTTCGATGTCGCCGTCGGCTGTTACCCCGACCGCGAGGCGGACCACAACCGGCTGAAGGTGACCGCCACCGACGACGACGCGCTCTCGGCGGCCGCGGCGTGGCTGCTGTCGAACGTCGACGCGAGCGAGACGCCGGTGTCTCGCGACTGGTGACGCGGGCGACGCGGGCAACGCGGGCGAGACGACTCAGTCCGCGGGCTGTCCGCCGTCGACGGAGTCGGTCAGGCCTCTCGGTCGCCACGATGTCCGCCACCATGACGCTCGCCGCCTCCTCGGCGAAGCGCAGCGCCGAGGCGCGGCCGATGCCCGAGCCCGCACCGGTGACCGGCGCCGTCTTTCCGCCGACTCCGCTCACGATTCGATGTCTCGGTCCCGCCGGCGCCTCAAATCCCTTCAGGAACAGGGACCGACAGCGTCGAGCGGTAACGGCCGACCATCGCCTCCGGTCGCCCGTCCGGACCGGTGGGTGACCAGCGAAAAGAGCGTATTGGCACGAGCGACTCGGTGCCACGGCTGCTCCGCGACGTCTCAGCCGTCCGCGGCGGGCGTCTCGTCGGCGGGGCTGGCCGAGATCCGTCCGCTGCTGTGGACCGAGACGACACACTCCGAGAGAACGAACTTGACCACCCCGGTCGAGGGCGTCGCCTCCCCGTCACCCTCGCCGAACAGTCGGCTGAGGGCCGCCGCGTGCGCGCGGTCGTACCGGGACGCGACCGTCGAGCGGGCCGTCCCGGTGGCGTTCGAGACGGCCTCGGTGACGGCCTCGTAGAGGGCCGACTCGTCCCAGTGAGCGAGCTGGCGGTCGTGCCACAGTTTCGTCGATTCGTCGGCGGATCGGGGGTTGCGGGTCATTGGTCGAACGCGGGCGTCAGTTCGCCCGTAACTTCTACTGAACGTTCGGTAAGTATCAACCTTTCGTCCGCGTTTGGCGTCGAAGGGGCCGACTCCCCGTCGGTGTTCGGAAGTCGCCTCTAGCGCTGTATGACGGGGATTCTGGCAGGTAGACGACTTTGAGACCGCGGAAAGCGCTCTCGGCACACACCCAGAGACGCGGACGAAGCACTTTTACCTACCGAACGTTCAGTATTTAGTATGGCACGCGTTTCGCTCCGAAAGAATCCGCTGCTCGCCGCCCTGTTGGGGACGTTGGCCACCGGGCTCGGCCACCTGTACCTCCGGCGTTGGGTCCGCGCCCTCGGGTGGCTCTCGGCCAGCTTCGCCGCGACGGTCCTGTTCGTCCCCGAATCGACACTGTCCGCCGTGAGTTCGGGGACGCTCGTGGACCCGTTCTCGCTGCTCCCGCTCGTCCTCGTCACCGGTATCAGCGTCCTCGACGCGTACCTCGTCGCGAACGCCGAGCGTCGGTCCGACGACGCTCGGGCGAGCGATGCGGCGGGAGCGACGGAGGCGGACGAATCGCCGACCTGTCCCGCCTGCGGGAAGCCTGTCGACCCGGACATCGGGTTCTGTCACTGGTGTACGACCGAGTTCGAAGCCCTCGACGACGCCGGCACCGGACGGGTCGACGAGCGGGGAGACGAGTGACGATGGCCGCCGACGCACCCGAGCGGGACTGGAGCGCCGCCGAAGCGGAGATCATGGAGGCGACCTACCGAGCGCTGCTCGAACACGGCTACGCCGGGCTGTCGATCTCGCGGATCGCCGCCGAACTCGGCAAGTCCAAGGCCGCCATCTACTACCACTACGACGCCAAAGACGAGCTCCTGGCAACGTTTCTCGAGTTTGCCGTCGACAGGTTCGAAGCGACCGTCGCGACCGAGACCGGCGACGAGCCGACGGCCGACCTCGAACACGTCATTGAGAAGCTCCTGCCGCTCCAACCGGACGAGGAGCAGCGCCAGCTCCAGGCCGTCTTGGTCGAGCTCCGGTCGCAGGCCGTGACGAACGAGGTGTTCCGCGAGCAGTTCACGCGGATCGACGACCGGTTAGCGGCCGCCATCCGGGACATCGTCGAGCGCGGCATCGACGAGGGGACGTTCCGCGACGTCGACCCGTCGCGGGTCGCGGAGCACGTCTTGGCGACTGTCAACGGCGCGATGTACGCCCGCGCGACGACCGACCGCGAGAGCGCCGCGGCGGCGACCCGGGTCTCGCTCGCCTCGTACATCGACTCCGAACTCCGGCGTCACCGGTGAGCGGAGCGGTGACACGACCGCGCGGAGACGCGTAGCTCTCCCCGCGACGACACGACAGCATCATGTACACTATCGCAGACCTCCCGATCGACAACCGACTCCGGACCGTCCAGTACGACCTCGAGCTCGAAACGGCCCTCCGCCGGATGTTCGAGAACGACTACACGCAGGTCGGCGTCGAACGCGACGGCGAGCGCGTCGGGATTGTCACCTACCGATCCGTCGTCCGGACGCTGCTCGCGTTCCACCAGCTGGACGTGGGCCACAAGACGCTGGACAAGATATCGGTCGGGGCGGCCGTCGAGGACGCGCACACGGTCAGCGAGGACGAGACCGTCCTCGCGGTGTTCGACGCGCTCGCGGAGCACACGTACATCGTCGTCGACGGGGGCGAGGCGTGGCAGATCCTGACCGACTACGACCTCCTGACGCGGCTGAAGCGGATGCTCGAACCGTTCCTGCTGATCGAGTCGATCGAGATGCGGCTTCGCGAGCTCCTCGCGCGGGCGTTCGGCGACGCGCTGTCAGACGAGCTGGCCGCGACGTTCGACGAGGACCACCCGCTGCCGACGCCGGCGTCAGTCGACCACTGTAGCTACGCGCACTACGCCCAGTTCATCTCCATCCACTGGGCGGAGTTCGAGCCGATCTTCGACGACCAGCAGGACGTGATCCGCGAGCTCGTGCTCGAAATCGGCGACATGCGGAACCGACTCTTTCACTTCCGGGTCGACGACCCGGAGGAGTTCGACCGCGACCTCCTCCGGTTCGGCCAGTCGTACTTCTCTTCCGTGTGAGTCTCGCCGAGCGCGGAGGCGCATCGTCTCCCAGCCCGGCTCAGTCGGGCTGAACCAACTCCATTCCCTCTCGGACGGCCTCGCGTCGACCGAGCAGCGTGACGTGGTCGCCGCGGTTTACCACCGTGTCCGCGCTCGGCACCGCGACCGACTCGCTGTCGCCGTCGCTGAGAACGGCGATGAGGCAGCCGTCGGGGAGCATCGGACCCACCTCGCGGACGGCCTTACCGATCAGTTCCTCGTTGGTGACCTCGATCTGTTGGACGTCGCCGGTCTCCCCGATGTCGGTCATCCAGTGGGCGAGGTCCGGTCGCTCGATCTGATTGTCGATGGCCCACGCGGCCGACATCGCGGCCGAGATCGTACTCACGCCTAGGTCTTCGAACGCGTCGACGTTGTCGGAGTTGTTCGCCTTCGCGAGGATCTTCTCGACGCCGAAGTTCGTCTTCGAGAGCTGCGCGACGAGCAGGTTCGTGTCGTCGTCTCCGGTGGCCGCGACGAGGATCTTGGCGTTCTCCGCGCCGACTTGCGCAACACCTCCGTGTCCGTCCCGTCGCCGATCACGGCGGCGAAGCCGTCGTTGCGGAGCGATTCGACCGTCGCCTCATCTTCCTCGATGATGACGACGTTTTCGCCGCGGTCTTCGAGGCGCTCGGCGAGCGCGCGGCCCACCTGTCCGCCTCCGACGATGATGACTCTCATGGGTATCACGTTGAGGTACTGCGCGATGTACCGCGCCAGCCCGCCCTGGACGAGGGCGGTCACGAAGATGACGAGGAACACCGTCCCGATCAGCAGGTCCGCCTGCTGCGCCAGGGCGGGGTCGTTGAGCTCCGTGGCGGCCGCCCGAAGCTCGGTGGCGAACAGCGTCGCGACCGACGCGGGGATGATCCCGCGCGGCCCGATCGCGCTGATGAACAGCCGCTCGGAGAAGGTGAACCGGTCGCCGACGGTCGAGACGAACACGAGCAGCGGCCGGATCACCACCGCGACCACGACGACCACGCCGAGCCCCGCGAGCCCCACGTCGAATATCGCCGCGGGGGGGAGCTGCGCGGCAAGCGCGATGAACACGAACGCCAGCACGAGCAGCGTGATGTCGCCCTTGAAGTCGGTTATCTCCTCCTTGTATGGGATGTCCACGTTCCCGAGTGCCAGTCCGGCGGTGGCGGCGGCGGCGACGCCGGCCTCGCTCGCCAGCTGGTTTGCCCCCGCGTACGCGGCGAGCGCGCCGGCGAGGGCGAGCAGCCGTGCGTTCCGCGGCGCGGCCCCGGGCGACAGGTCGACGTACCGGAGCAGGTAGTAGAGGATGCCCGCGACGATGAGGCCGACGAGCAGCCCCTCTCCGAGGCGGAGCGCGAACCCCTGAATCAGTCCCTCGCCCGCGACAGTCGGGTTCACCGTCTCGAAGAGCACGACCGCCGTGATCGCCGCCGTCACGTCGTTGACGATCCCCTCCGTCTCCAGGACGGCTGCGACCTGATCGCGGACGGGGACCACCTCGAGGATCGGGGAGATGACCGTCGGGCCGGTGGCGACGAGCAGCGCCCCGATCACGAACGAGAGCTCCCACGGGAGCCCTTCGAGGACTCGGACGGCCACCGCGGTCCCGACCAGTGCGATGCCGGCCCCGACCGTGACGAGTCGGACCGCCGCCCGGGGCGCCTGCCGAATGCGCTCGAACTCGAGGTGGAACGCCCCCTCGAAGACGATGATCGCGACCGCGAGCCCGACGATCGCCGGGAGCGAGTCGCCGAAGCTCTCGCTCGTCACGATCCCGAGCCCCGGTCGACCGATCGTCACTCCGACGAGCAGAAAGAAGATGATACTCGGGACGCGGAGCCGAGCGGCGAGGATCTGCGCGAGGACGCCGAGTCCGATGATGCCGGCGACGAGCGGGATCAGAAACTCCTGTGACACACTCGGTCCTCCGTGCCCTGACTCACTTTTTGCTGGATTATAAGTCAGTTGGTGCGTCCCTCGGCCGCCGACTCGGCGCCGATTCGCCGCCCGTTGCGCGACGACCTGCCCCCGGACGTTCCGTTCCGCTGGCGACGTGTGAGCCGCCGGTTCACCGTCCGATCCCTGTCGAACGCCAAGAGAGGGATTACGCCGTCTCCACGAGCCGGTCCGCTATCCGTTCGAGTTCGTCAGCCTCGCCGACGGCGTCGAGCCACCGATCGGGAAGCGTCGATGCGCCGAACCGCGCACCCGCGACCGCACCCGCGATCGCCCCGATTGTATCGGCGTCTCCGCCGCGATTGACCGCGGTCACGATTGCCTCCTCGGCACTCTCGGCGGACAGCCCGTCGTGGAGTGCCGTCCGTAGCGAATGAACGACGTAGCCCGACGTCTCCAGGTCGTCGAGCGAGTCTCCCCGAGCGAGCGGCCGAAGCGCCGTGACGAGTTCAGCGGGTGCGTCCGTACCCACGTAGTCGAGCGCATCCCGTAACGGCGCGTCCGCGTCGTCGAGGAGCCCAGCCACCGTGAGGTTCAGGATCCCGCACCCGTACGTACACCGCGGATCGGCGTGCGTGATCCGCGACGAATCCCGGCTCACCTCGACGAGTCGCTCTCGGTCCGCCGCGTACGGAACTGCGAGCGGCGCGCACCGCATCACGCTCCCGTTCCCGGCGTTCTGCCCCTCCGGGCTGTGTTCCCAGACGTGCCGGCCCGCCTCGTCCCACTCGCCGCCGTGCTTGAGTCGGCTCAACGACTTCATCGTCATCCGGCCGATGTCGAACGGGTCGCTGTCGTACCACGCGACGAACCGCTCCGCGATGTCCGCCGGATCGAACTCTCCCCGCTCGACGAGGCTCCGCGCGATACACAGCGCCTGCTCGGTGTCGTCCGTGATCGTCCCGGCGGGCTGGTTCCACGTTCCGTGGCCGACCATCTCGTCGAGTCGCCCGTGACCGGTACGGATCCCGGACGCGGACATGAACTCGACCGGCCGACCGAGCGCGTCTCCACAGGCGATCCCACAGAGGACACCGCGGGCCCGATCAACGTCCATACGTCACACGACACGAGCCCCCACGAAAAGTGTCGGGTGACGCGCACCGGCTCCGGCAGCTCTCGCTCTCGCAGTCGACGGTTCTGGTCGACCCGTCCGCCGTCGGCACCGACCCGGCCGTATTCGTTCGTGGGGACGCCGGTCCCGATCCGAACCCGGATCGAAATTCAAATATCCGAACACCTGTAACAAGATATGTTCAAATGACAGAGGAAAGCAGTTCTACCCGGGTTCCCAGTCAGCCGGTCGTCGTCCAGGAGGACACCCATCAGAACGAGGTCCCGGACAACATCGACTCGGAGCTGTACTCGGCGGACAGCCCGGACAACTCGTTCCACGAGTTCACGATCGAGCGCGGAGACGAACTCGTCGAGGCGCTCCGCGACAACGGCTACACGGTGGAGTTCAGAGAGTGAAAGCCTACGGATTCTCCGACGCACAGTGAATCTCCGCAGCGGACGACGCGTCACTCCGAACGAACTGCCGAGGGTGGCCGCTTCGCGTTCATCGATGCTGCGGTTGCCGATGCTGCCTTCACTCGGCGCCCGTATAACGCGTCACCGTTCGAGGAGCTCTCAGGGTTCGCTTCCGCGGTGCGGAACGCCGGGGTAAGTGTTAAAATGCTGCCTTGTCAATTAACATACCATATATGAAGATTGAGGTTAACGCCCTCGGAGAGTTTAATCGCCTCGCTCATGACGGGTCGAAACAGGCCGCGAACTCACTCGGACAGTTGACCGGTGTCCGGCCGACGGTCGAAGCGACGAGCATCGATCTCCTCCGGCGTCGAGATATCATCGCTGACCTTCACAATCAGGATCTCATCGGTATTTCGAGCGAATTCTCCGGGGGTATCGCTGGGACAGCACTGCTCGTCTTCAACGAGGCGGGCGCGAGGACGCTCGCGAAGAGCCTTCCCGGTGACTGCGCCGAGGCGATCGGTCTCGAATCGCGGCTCACGGAACTCGGAAACATCATGCTTAGCGGGTTCATCGACGGGTGGGCGGACTATCTGAACCAGGCTATCGATCAGCGCCCACCGACGTACCTGACGGGAGGCGGGACGGACATCATCCCGGACGCGACGCCGATCGATCAGGCGTCGAATCAGGTGCTGACGGTGAACACTACGTTCGAAACGTCGAGCGCAGTCGTCGAAACGACGACGTACGTATTCCTCGAGGAGGCGTCGTTCAGGCATATTCTCGATACCCGGCTCACCAGCGAGTCGACGCCGATACCGCTGGACAAGCTCCAGGTGTTCAGCCGAATGGCCGCGAAGGGCGGCGACACCGCAGGCGACAGCATAACGATGATGACCGGGATCGACACGTCGGTTACGGTCAGCCGCATGAGCTTCCTTCAGGTCGAACAGATCGGACCGCGACTCGGTGACGAGCAGCAGGTGGGCGTCGTTGCGAAGCTAACCGGCCTCCCCACCGGCTACGTCCTTGTCCTGTTCGACGAGCCCTCCGCCGAAACAATCGCAGAGGCGATGGGTACCGGAGCGGTCACCGACGGATTCGACGGAATTCACGAGAGCGCGATCGAAGAGATCAGCAATATCATGATCAGCGGATTCGTCGACGGGTGGGCGAACGTGCTCGGCACGTCGAACCAGCATACCCCTCCGGAGTTCGTCCACGACTTCGCGTCGGCTATCGTCGATCCGATAATGCTGGATCTCGCGACGACGCAGGAGTACGTGTTCGGGTTCGACACCCTCATTAAAACGGCTGGGGACGCCGTGAGTTGCAAAATACTCGCCCTCCCACGGGCCGAGGAGCTCAAGGAGGCGCTCGACGAACTCTCGGTCGGCGAACTGTCCGCTGACGTCGAGGCAGAAATGGAGGCCGACCCCGAGTCCCTGTTCCAAGAGCACGTCGAGTAGCGCTTTGGGTGCGGTGATGTCGTCCGAAGTCATCGCGTCGCCCAGCGGCTAACGGTCGACCCGGAAGTCACGAATCCGCCGGTGCGCTGGAACGGAGGGCGACTGGAACCACCGGCTTGAACAGGCCCGCTCATCCCGTGCGCCGGCGACTCTTCTCGTCGTTGGCGAGATTCGTCTCCGTCACGGCGAGGTCCCGCGGCGTCGATCGTCGCACGGTGAGGTCATCTCTGCCGGTCGTCTCGCCGGCGTCGAGACTGTATTGTGCGAATTGTACATAAGCTAACGGGACCAGTTATGAACGACGTGCCGATTTTTATCGTTCACGCACACACGGGCGAGGGGGCCACTCCATTTCTCTGAGACGCGTCTGTGAGGTCGCGATCTGAGACCAAGCCGTCTCCGAGACCGGAACTCCCCGACTACGTCGAGGGAGCGGACCGGCCTACCGTGGTTTCACGACCGCATCGCAGTCCGGACACTCCGCGAAGACACCCGTATTCCCGTCCCCGTGGTCGTACTCAATGATCTTCCACGCCGCGGGGATCTCGCGGTCGCAGCTCGGGCACTGTCCGAGCGGCGCCGAGCTGTCGGTCATTAGGGGGGAAAGGGAGCGTGGGACTCTCTTTCCGTCCACCAGTTCGCGGTTAGCTGGATTAAACATTCGGCAGAAATGTGTCGTAGACACACAAGCACTCGTTCGGTTCTCGCTTCGATCTATTGCCCGACAACTCCGAGGGCCCACGCGACCGTCGGCCGAGACTTCACCGGTGGGTCCCCGCTGAACAGTGAGTCACTTCGCCGTTAGGGGCGTTCGCCGGGTGCGTAGTCCGTCCGCTCTCGACACATACCTCCCGACGACCGGGCGGCCCGTCTCACGCCGGTCCAGAGACGACCGGCGGGACTCACCGATCGGGGCCGAGACTGAGTCGTATCCCGGCGAGGCCGGCAAAGAGGAGCGCCCGTCCCACCGGCCCCAGCGGGGTGGTCGGGGGCCTCGGCCCGGAGAGGCTCAGGTCCCCACCGGCGCGACGCCGACGAGACTCAGTGCGACCCCCACCCCCATCAGCTCCGGATTCATGTCGAGCGAACGATTGCGGCGACACGACGTGAAGTTTGACACGGTTTCTGTCACGCCGCCGGTGAGTAGCCTGGGTGACGCGCGGAACGCGATCGACGGGAAACGCGTACGACGCGGTCCGGTCTGTCGAGCGCCGTCGGAGTTCAACGGCGACAGCGTACCGGACGCGCTTCTAGCCGCTCCGCCGGTCGGCGCCGGGTCCTGGATCACACCGAAGGTCGGCCTCGGCGATGTGATACCGCACACGACACCGATCCACTCGACTCTCGCAGTCGCAGCGACCGACTCCTCGGCTCCGCCGTCGCATCAGAAGGCCCTTAACTAATCAGTTAGTAAGTTGAGACAGAACGAAATGGGATCGGAGACAAAATCCGAGATCATCGACGCGACGAATTCGGTGCTGTGTGAGCACGGGTACGCCGGCCTCACGGTACAGAAAATCGCCGACGAGGCGTCGATGACCACCGCCGCGATCCACTACCACTTCGACACGAAAGCGGAGTTGCTGAACGCGTTCCTCGACGACCTGATCGAGCGGTTCAAGACGAAACTCACGTTCGAGGCGACCGACCCGCGCGACCGGCTCACAGCGTTCCTCGACCACGCCTTCACACCGTCGGATCCCGCCGCCGACGGCTTCCCCGTGGCGATGATGGAGCTGAAAGCCCAAGCACCCTTCCAGGAACTGTACCGGGAACGGTTCCTCGAACTCGACGACATCGTGTGCGAGGTCGTCAGGGAGATCGTCGCCGACGGTGTCGACGGCGGACACTTCGCCGAGACTGACCCGGACGAAGTCGCCAGGCTCGTCACGACGACGATCAACGGCGCACACGCCCGACACGTGGCGCTCGGTGAGCCGCTTGACGACACGCGTCGGATGCTCGAAAACACGCTGGAACTCCACCTCGGCTGGCAGCCCCGATCGGAGGTGGTCGCGTGAGCTTCTTCAAAGGCCAAGAGGAGCTCAACCTGACGGAGGGCGGCATCGTCAAACCGCTGTTTTTCCTCTCGCTTCCCATCGTCATTACGAACCTGATGCAGACCGCCTACAACCTGGCGGACACGTTCTGGCTCGGCCAGTACTCGACGGAGGCGCTGGCGGCCATCTCCTTCGCGTTCCCGATGGTGTTCCTGCTCATCTCGCTCGGGATGGGGCTCTCGGTCGCCGGGAGCGTCCTCGTCGCCCAGCACACTGGCGCCGAGGAGACGGAAAAAGCCGAGTATGCGGCCTCGCAGACGGTCTCGTTCGCGTTCATCGCCTCGGTCATCTTCGGAGCGATCGGGTATCCGTTCGTCGAGGAGTTCCTCGCGTTCCTCGGCGCCTCGCCCGAAGTCCTCCCCGGCGCGACGGCGTACATGCAGGTGGTCGCGCTGGGCTTGCCGTTCATGTTCGGATTCTTCGTGTTCATCTCGCTGATGCGCGGCGCGGGCGACACGATCACGCCGATGCTCGTCATGTTCGGGACGGTCGTCATCAACGTGATCCTCGACCCGTTCCTGATCAACGGTTGGGCGGTTGGCCCGATCGCGTTCCCGGAACTCGGGATTCAGGGCGCCGCTATCGCCACAATCTTCTCGCGGGCGCTGGCGATGCTCGTCGGCCTCTACATCATGCTGTCGGGAACGCGGGGGATTCAGATCAACGTCGCCGATATGAAGCCCGACCTCCAGTATCTCCGGAAGATCCTCCGAATCGGCGTCCCGGCGTCGATCGAGGGGACCGGTCGGGCGCTCTCGATCAACGCCCTGCTGATTGTCGTGGGGCTGTTCTCGACCTCGGTCGTCGCCGCGTTCGGTATCGGAACGCGGGTGTTCTCCGTCATCTTTCTCCCCGCGATCGCCGTCGCGCGCGGCGTCGAGACGATGACCGGGCAGAACGTCGGGGCCGGCAAGTACGACCGCGCACAGGAGGCCAACTACGTGGCCGCGAAGGGACTGTTCGGGATCCTCGGCGTCGTCGGCGTCGCCATCTTCTTCGTCCCGACACCAATCGTCTCGGTGTTCACCGACGACCCGGCCGTGCTCGATGTCGGTGCGCAGTTCCTCCGGTACGTCGCGCTCTCGTTCGGGTTCATCGGGATCCAGCGGGCGTTCACGGGCGGCTTCCGCGGCGCCGGGAAGACCCTGATCGCCGCCGCCATCTCTATCACGGCGCTCGCCGTCATCCGGCTGCCCGTTTCCTACGTGGCCTCGCAGGGCATACTCCCGACCGACCTGTGGTTCCTCGGCCAGCCCGACGTCCGGGGCATCTGGATCGCGTTCTTCGCCTCGAACGTCGCCGGGGCGGTCATCGCGTGGCTGTGGTTCCGACGCGGGACGTGGCGTGCGGGCGACGTTCGCGGGACGCCGGACCCCGGCGGCTCCGAACCGGGACCTGAACCGGACGACGCTGAGGCCACCATCGGGGACGACTGATCACTTCAGCCGTATCCGAAACGCACCGTCGACGCTTTCGGCCCCGTGGACGGTCTCGGGGCCGCGCGTCGCGGCGCTCGCCCCGTACACCGGTAGAACTGGGCAGTCGCCGCAGCGGGCGTTGTCACGCACAGACGCAGCGGGTCCACCTGCGCCGATCGCTCGCTACAGCGCGGCGCGCGCCGGTCAGACCGATGAGACGGAGACGGACCCGTCGGGTTTTCGGCGGACGACCTCCAGCGAATCAGCGCTCTCGATCAGGACGCCCTCGCCCCCTGCCGAGCGGTGGTTCATCCGGATGATGTTCCCGCAGACCACGTTGCCGTTCCGAACGGGGTCAACTCGCTTCGTGTGGCCGACGATCTGTGGTGGGGCCGACGGGTCCAGGTGCGTGAAGTCCAGCCAGCAGAGCCCGGCATCGGGGCCGCGGCCGCCGTCGCTGCCGAGGGCGAACACGCGGCCGTGTCGTCGTTCGAGCCGCTTCTGTACCGTTCTGTCGTCGCCGTCGACGGCCAACAGCTCGCTCGCGGCGTTCCGGACTACGTCGTTTACCCTCGTCACGTCGAACGGCTCGTTCTGTCCGGCGTGACTGTAGCGATACTGATATCCCTCGAAGGCGGCCGTGACAGTTCCCTCGCTGGCTCGCCGGAGAAACTCGCGCCGGTCCGCCGCGTCGAGGCCGGTGGAATACGCACCCGGCCACCGGACGAACGACGGGAGCAGAATAGCCAACTCGTGATTCCCTAACTGGTATCGGACCCGCCCGGGCGGGGCTTCCTCTTGGAGTCGCCAGACCATCTCGAGACACTCCTCGTTCGCCGGCCCCCGGTCGATCACGTCGCCGTTGACCACGAGTACGTAATCGTTGTCCGCCCAGTGGAGCCGGTCAGACTCATCGGCCCGTACGAGGTCCGGATACTGCCCGGAGTCACCGACGGCGAGCAGCGCGCTTCGAGTGTCCGTGAGGTAGCCGTGGATATCACTGACGTGTACGATCAACGGGTCGCCGGAGGTTCGTTCGACAGTAGCGGGCGGAACACTCATCTCGGTACACCTTGGTCTTCGACCCCCGAAGTCGTTTGGTGGAGATCGAGCGGACCGTGGGTGATGTAGCGTGATTTATTAGCGTGACTCTCTCAGGTTGAGCAGACCACGTGACGACGTGCTGTTGGGTAGAGTATCATCATGGACCGAACGGACTTGACGCCGGACCCGAACGAGCTGCTCGAGGCGGCGCTCACAGATCCCGAATCGTTCGACGCCGCGCGGACCGCGCGGGTCGTGGCGCAGCTCGAGCACGACGACGAGGAAGTTCAACGAGCCGCGTCGTGGGCACTTCGATTCGTGTCCGCGGAGACGCCCGAACTCGTCAACGCCTGTGCCGGACGGTTCCGACGAGCGCTTCGCGATCCAGCGGCCCGGTCGGTCGCGCTTCGAACTCTCGCGGTGCTCGATGACCACAACCAGGAGGCGGTCGCCGAGATCATCGACGGGGCGGTCGAAGCCGGGTTGATTGACGAGTCACTTGCCATCCGGACTGTCGCCGGCTATCAACCCCCCGAGTTCGAATCCGGCGGGTCAGTGATCGCGGACGAAGGGGACGAAGCGATCTCACCGACCGAACCCGCCGTCGCGGCGGGCCGGGAGGAGTCGACCGGCTCCGCGGACGGCGAGGACGCGTCGCCGACGCCCGGACATCCCCCAAACGAGCCCCCTGCGAAGCCACCCCGACTCGACCGATCGCTGACCGAACACAGGTCAAGAGAGGCTGCTGAAGCAGCCGGCGATTCAGACGCCGAGCGCATCCAATTCGCGACGAGCGGGCGCGAATTCACAGCGACGTGCCGCCGGGGTGTGATCGCCAGCGGTATGCATGACGACGCCTTTCGGGACGCGATCGAGCGGTGGCGTCGGATCGACGATCATGACGCTGTCGCACGCGTCGTCGACGCTGGAACGCGCCCCGTACCGTGGCTCGTCTCTGAGCGGGGCGCACTGGGGCTCCTCACCGAGAGAGAGACGCCGGTCTCACCGGCTGAAGCCAGGTGGATTCTGTTACAGATCGCCGACGCGGTTCAGTACGCACACGCTGCGGGCGTGCTTCACGGTGCGATGTGGCCGGGCGTGATTACTGCGGTCAACGCCGTCGAAGACCCTGACGCGTGGGCCTTTCCGCGGGTCAGCGACTGGGGACTGCGGGAAGTGTTCGGGCCGGAGACTACGTTCTCCGAGATACCCGACTCGTACGCGGCACCGGAACACGTCGCTCCCGACCGATTCGGCGGGGTCGACACTGCGACCGACATCTACGGGCTCGGTATGATCGGGCACGAGCTACTGACGGGCGCCGCGCCGACCCGCGACGACGGGACCGTTCACACGCGAGACGTCGTGACCGGTATCCCCGAAGGACTGTCCACAGTCCTGCTGAAGTCGCTGAGAACAGCAAAGATGGAGCGATACGCCTCTGTGGCAGCGTTCAAACGAGACTTGTTATCGTGACCAGCAATGCGTGACCGCGTCGTCGAACGTGGCGGGAACGAACTGATGACGGCGACTCTCGGGTCGAGCGCGTTAGAGCCGGGACCAGCGGTCGTTAGTACCTCGTCACCGGTACTCGGGGTCGGCGTCACTCGGTTCGTCGCCCTCGTCCTCGTGCTGGCCGCGTGCCTCGGAACGGCGCGGTACGCGCTGGTAACAGCGCGACACGAACCGCATGACACGCTCGTGTGGCGGTACGTCGCGTTGTCGACGGCCGTCGGAGGGGTGTTCTCGGCGCTGTTGCTGGCCGAGACGACTCGCCCGGCAGTTGGAACGGTTCTCGTCGCGTTCAGACTCCTTTCACAGTTGTTCTTTGCCGTCTTCCTCGCCTTGTCACTCCGAGAACTGTACTACGCTCAGCCCGCGACATCGACCGAGGGAACCCGGATCTCGCTGTCGACGGCCCGACGGATCGAGACTGGATTCATGCTGCTCGCCTTAATCCAGTTCCCGCTCGTTGTCTGGCTCGGGCCGACGGTGGTCGCGGAGGTGATCGTCGCGACCGCGGCCGGTGCGTTCACCGTTTACGGGGTCTCGTTCGGACAGGCGATTCGGGCGCGTCGGCTGACGCACGGGACCGTCCTCGATGCCACCGTCACCTACGTGATCGCCGTGCTGATCTGTGTGGGGACGGTGAGCGTTATACAGGGCGCCACCGTCACCTCGCTCCCGGCGCCGGCAATCCGAGGGGCCGTCAACGTGCTCTTGGTGATGATAGGGACCTTCCTGATTAGTCTCATTATCAGGCTCAAGCGGAGCGCCGACGCAGCCAGCGCTAGTGCCTGACGACCGGAAACTGCTCGGCAGCACGGAGCGGGACGCGCGGGGAAAACGACAGCAGGTGACGCCACGCTCGAAGGCGAGCGTTTACGTCGGAAGACGCCAAGGGTAAGTCAACACATATGGTAGCCAGCGACACACGGTCTGTCGACGAGCTAGAGCGACGCGTCGAGGCGATCGCCGCGACGGAACCGGCCGAGAGGAGCCCGGACGATCACGCGCGATTGACCGACGCCCTCGTCGCGCTCGCCGACGCCTACGGCGAACGCGGAGCGTTCGACGCTGAGGCCGAGACGATCGCGCGGCTGGACCGGCTCCGCGGCCACGGCGGAGCCAACGACACGGCGGTCCACCTCGCGAACGCCCTCGCGAACGCGACGAGCGTGCGTGACCGTGACGACCTCTACGAGACCGCGATCGACCCCGGCCGCATCGAGGCGTACCGAGACCGAATCCAAACGCTGTACGACCGCCGCCCCGAGCCGGCGATCGCGGCGCCGCTGGCTCGGGCGACCGCCGAGACGATCCACGCGAACGGGAAGGGGGATCGCCGCGATCGGATCGAACCCCTGGTTGACCGTCTCGAAACGCTGTACGACGCGCATCCCGAGCCGGACGTCGCGGCCGCGCTGTTGCGGGCGTACGCTCACGCGGAACTGTACCTCGGCGAGGAACCCGAGAGCGAGGAGACCGCTGACGTGCCGCTGGGCCGCAACGCCGGTGCCGACACGGGCGACGACCATCCCGATTCGGCGGTCGAAGGTGACCGCGTCGCCCGCGCGGAGGAGCTGTTTCGAACTCACCCGGACGGCGACGTCGCCGCCGGCCTGGCCGGCGTCCTCGCCGGCCGAACAAACGCCGACGCCAAGCGGACGGACGTCGAAGCGATCGAGGACCGGATCGGTCGGATCGAAGCGCTCGCCGACCGGTACCCGGCCCGGGAGGAGTCGATCACCCGCTGGCTCCCGGTCGCGACGGCGAACGCCGCGCGCGCCGGCTTCGAGGCGGCCGACATCAGTCGGGTCGAACACTGGGCGAGCGAGACGGCCGCGCACCACGAGCGACTCTCGACGCCGTCGAGTGCGACGTGGGCGGCGGTGGCGGCGTTCTTCTCCGCGCGGGCGTCGTTCTTCGACGGCGACATCGACGCGGGCGAGACGAAGCTCGAACGCCTCGAAGCGCTCGAAGACCGGTACGAGAACCCGGTGTTCGCACACTGGCTCGGCCGGGCAATGTTCGACGCCGCCCGGAGTTACGTCGAGAACGACCGATCCGAGCGCGCCCGCGAGATGGTCGATGAGCTGTCCGAGTTCGCGGTGGGCCACCAGGACCGTGAAGAGATCGAGGCTGGGCTGGAGGCGCTCCGCTCGCACGCGCCGCACCTGTTCGACGAGCCCGACGACTCGGGTGGCGAGGCCACGGACTCGGTCGAAGTGACCGCCGGGCCGGTCGCCACGGACGACGGCCCGGACGAAACGCCGAGCGAGACGCGGCCGGACGGCGTCTCTCGCGAACCGGACGAGACGAGTGCCACCCCCGACGCAGACGAGGCCACCGCGGCCGACCGGGGCGGATCGACGGCCGACTCGGCGGACGACGACTCGACGGACGCGCCGGGGTGTGGGAACTGCGGCGACGACGGCTGCGGAAACTGCGGCACGGGCGACGACCTGAAGGAGCCGGCGTCCGGTCCGGTGCTCGCTGCCGTCGGTGCGGCGGTAGTCTTCGTCGGGGTCTCCGTTGCGTACACGCTGTACCGCGCACAGCGCGCGCTCCGGCGGTCGGTCGGATCGCAGTGACGAAGCGAGCCACCCGTCGGCGCCCGCCCTGATCGCCGACACGACGACGCCGCACTGTGCCGCACCGGCTCCTGTCGCGCAATGCCACAGACTTTCCGTGCGGCGCTGTTCGAACGCGTATGACGATCGATACCGGCGATTCCGTGACGATCGAGTATACGGGCCGACTCGACGACGAAACAGTGTTCGACACCACCCGGCAGTCCGTCGCCGAGGAGGCGGGGCTCGCCGAAGCGCAACCCGACAGAGAGTACACGCCGTTGACGGTCGAAATCGGGGCCGAGCAGGTCATCGAGGGGATGGAGGAGGGACTGATCGGCTTAGAGGCGGGAGACACGGAGACGCTGACGATCCCGCCGGAGAAGGCCTACGGCGAACCCAGCGAGGAACACGTCCAGGAGTTCGAGACCGCGGAGCTCAGAGAGATGCTCGGCGGACAGACGCCGGAGGAGGGCTCGTATCTCGAGGCTCAGAACGGGAGTCAGGGAGAGGTCGTTCACGTCGACGAGGAGATCGTTCGGGTGGACTTCAACCCCCGCCTCGCCGGCGAAACGCTGACGTTCGACGTGGAGATCATCGAGGTCAACTGAGTCTGACTGAGGTGTCGGTGGCCGCCGCACACGGAGAGCCGCACCTCGGGAACGTCCCCCACGAGTTATGTTCGTCTGGGAGACAGTTCCGTTGTGAACGACGAGCTCTTCGAACGCATTCTCGTCCCGATTGCGAGTCCCGAAGACGCGGAGGCGACGGCGCGTGCGATCCGGCCGCATCTCGACGCGGGGACCACGCTCATCGTGACACACGTCACGCGGGGGACCGACGCCGAGACGACGATCAAGACCGGTCGAGACCAGTTCGCCGGGGCGACCTACGAAACGTTCTCGGACATCCTCTATCGCCGCGACCTCGAGTTCGAGTGGGTGACGCTCGAAGCGCGCGAGGTCACGGAGGCGCTCGTCGACGCGGTCGAGATGACCGCGGCGACGGTGGTCGCCTTCACGCCGCGCGACATGGACACGTGGAAGCAGACGCTGGCGGGCGACCCCGGGAACCGACTCATCCGGGAGGCGGCCGTACCGGTGATGGTCTTCCCCAACCAGCAGTCCTGAGAGGCCGTGCCGCTCCGCGTCGCGGGGCGACGCCTCGGGAGCTGAACCCGTGACAGGTCACTCCGAACTGAACTCGACGCCCGTGACTTCGAACCGGGCGCCGTCCCGAGCTCCGGTAGTCACCCGGATGTCCCATCCGTGTGCTTTCACCACCTGATTCACGATGTGTAGTCCGAAGCCGGTCCCGTTTCGCGTGGTGGAGTAGCCCGGTTCGAACACGCTGTCACGGTTCTCTTCCGGAATCCCCACACCGGTGTCTTCGACGTAGAACCCGTCGTCCAGTTCCCCGACGGTAACCGTCACGTCCTCGCCTCCGTGCTCGATCGCGTTACTGATGAGATTTTCGAACAACTGGCGAAACCGACTTTCATCGGCACGAACACTCCGGCTGATAGCCGTTCTGAGCGTCGCCTCAGTGGTAGCGACCGTCCGCCAGCAATCGCTGGCTACATCCGCCGGGTTCACTCGCTCTAACTCGCCCATCTGTTCTCCGACGCGAGCGAGCGCAAGCAGATCGTCGATCAAGTCCTGCATCCGCTCGTGAGACCGGCGCACCGCGTCGATATGCTCACCGTCGTACTCCTCTCGTACCAACTCCAGTCGGCCCTTCGCGACGTTCAGGGGGTTCCGTAGGTCGTGCGAAACTATCGACGCGAACTGGCTCAACTGCTCGTTCTGATCTCGGAGCTGTTCCGTCGTCCGCTTTCGCTGGAGTTCCACCGTCACCCAGTTGCTCATCAGGTCAACCAGCGTCTCCTCCCAGTCCGTGAACCGATCGGCCCGGGCCGCAGTGTCGTAGAAACAGAACGTCCCGTACACGTCACCGGTGTCGAACACTGGGGCTCCGATGTACGACGAAATCCCCCACTCGGTGAATCCCGCCCGGCCGGTCTCCTCGGGCGCATCCCGTTCGACGTCGCCGATCACGACCGTCTGTCTGGTGCTCGCTACTAGTTCACAGTTCGTCGCCGAGACCGGAACTACGTCGCCGGGCTGGATCGTCTCACGGTCCGTGTCGACGAACTCGAAGACGTATTCGTCGTCGTGAATGCTCGAGAGGGTCCCGTACTCGGTTCCTAACTCCCTCCGACCGAGCCGCAGAAGCGCTTGTACCTTCTCGTCAAACGACAGATCCGGGTCCGAAGTGACGTCGTACAGTTCGTGAAGCGCCCGCTCTCGTTGCTTCCGCTCAGTAATGTCGTGAACGGCCCCTCGGAGCGTCGTGACTTCACCGTTTTCGACGTGAGGGTCGCCGCGGATCTCCATCCACCGATCCTCGCCGTTAGACCGCTGGAGGCGGGCCTCTATCGCGAACGATTCCCCGTGAGTAAGTGCGTTTTCGACCGCGGCTTCAACCCTCGGCCGGTCTTCCTCGACGTAGCTGTCGACGACGTCCTCCAGTGAGGGCGTTCGGTCGCCCTCCCAGCCGATGAGCTCGAACAGGTGGTCGGACCAGAACGCGTCTCCCGTCTTCGGGTCGACCTCCCAGCCGCCGACATCGGCGACCCGTTCCGTGTGATCGAGGAGTTCGACGACGCGATCAAACTCACGCTCGCGTTCTCGCCGCTCAGTTATATCCGAGGCGATACCGACGGTCCGATACACTTCTCCGGCCTCGTTTTTCACCGGAACGGCCCGGTCGTACACCCATCGCGTCTCTCCGTTCGGCCGGACGATGCGGTACTCCTCCTCGTAGGAGCCAGTCGACTGCGGATCGAGGATCTCTTCGACTCGGTCTCGGTCCTCCGGATGGATGGCGTCCGCAAATGACTGCGGGTCCTCGTATAGCGCGTCGGGCGATCGGCCCCAAATCTCCTCGTACGCGGGGTTGACGTAGAGTACTTCACCCTTCGTCGGGTCGGTCATCCAGACCATTTCCTGGATGTTCTCGGCCATCTGCCGGAACCGCCGTTCTCGCTCTCGGAGTTCGTCTTCCATCCGAACACGCTCCGAGATGTCTCGGAGAACGCCGACGAACTTGCGTTCGCCGCCCTCGTTGAACGTGCTGAACGATATCGAGACCGGCACCTCGTGTCCCTCTCGATGCTGGGCGGAGAATTCGATCGCCGTCCAGTCCAGCGACCGGTCGTTCGTCTCCAGGAACCGCTCCATTCCCTGCCGGTGGCCGTCTCGATACCGCTCCGGTATCAAGGTGAACAGCGAGTCGCCTCTGAGGGTCTCCGGGTCGTACCCGAACAGGTCTTCGGTCGCTTGGTTTACGAACTGGATCGTGTTCGTGGAGTCGACGGTGAGGATGGCGTCGCTTGAGTTTTCGGCGATCGCCTCGAGGCGCCGCTTGGTCCGTTCGGCCTCCCGCTCGGCCCGCCACTTGTCGACGACGTTTCGGACCCGATTGGCCAGAACGGCGTACTGATCGGTGCCGACTCCCTTCTGTAAATAATCCGTAACGCCCGCCGAAATCGCATCGCTCGCGATGTCCTCGCTTCCTTTCGCCGTGAACAGTATAAATGGAAGATCGGCGTCCCGCTCGCGAACGGCTTCGAGAAGTTCGATCCCGTTCCGCTCCGGCATGTCGTAGTCGGAAACAACGCAGTCGATGTCCGTTTCAGCGAGTGTGTCGAGTCCGTCACTCGCGCTCCCCGCGGATACGACCTCGAAATGACTGTCCTCTCTTCGGAGATAGGTACTGACCAATTCCGCAAGGTCGGGATCATCGTCGACATGTAAAATGCGGATTGAGTTCACTTTCTCGCTCATGTGACGCCTTACTGTTAGATATATAATTACATAGTAATAAGTCCCCTATAGAAATGTAACTGAACGTGAACCAAGACGCAGCACTCGGGTAGTGTTTATGAGCGAATGTCGGCCTCGCGCCTCCGGTCTCGACCGTGGTAATAACCGTGATCAGACACCGAGAACGGGCACTCGCCCGTCGGTGCTCACTCCTCGCTCTCGTACGTCTCGCCGACGGCGGAGGGGGTCCGCGTGGAGCCCCAGATCGTCAGGACGAGGATCACGCCGGCGTACGGGAACAGATTAACCAGCCTGTTCGGGACGTTGATGCCGACCGTCTGTAGCTGGATCTGTAACATGTCCAAGCCCCCGAACACGAGCGCTGCGGCGGCCGCTCCGAGCGGGTTGTAGTTCCCGAACAGGTAGGCGACGATGCCGATCCAGCCGCGGCCGCTGACCATCGTGTCACCGGTGCCGGTGAACGACCCCGCCTGTGCGAGCAGTACCGCGCCGCCGAGGCCGGCCATGACGCCGGAGAAGATCACTGCCGCGTATCGAACACGCGTCAGGTCGACGCCGGCCGTGTCGAGCGCTTCCGGGTTCTCCCCGGCCGCTTGGATCCAGTATCCGTACCTCGTGTCGTTGAGGAACTTCCACGCGGCCACGGCCACGACGGCCGTGATCATCACGAGCGGTGACGCGTCGAAGAGGATCCGACCGAGCACGGGGACGTCTGCGAGCACGGGGATAGCCAGGTTGTCGATGCTCTCGAGGCTCGGGCTGTTTCGGCTGTCCCAGACGAGCACCGCCATGAACGGCCCGAAGCCGAGCCCGACGAACCAGAGCGCCAACCCGGCGACGATCTGGTCCGCCTCGTATCTGATCAACAGGATCGCGAACAGCACTGCGAACGCGAGACTGACCAGCACCGAGGCGAGGATCGCGAGCCAGATATCGCTCTGCCCCGGATCGCCCCCGCTGATGATCCACATCGTCGTCGCCGCGGTCGCCGCCCCGAAGATCATGAACCCCTCGACGCCGATGTTGAAGACGCCGCTCTTCTCGGCGTAGAGACCGCCGATGGCCGTCAGCGCGATCGGTGTCGCGGATTGAAGCGAGCGCTCCACGAACCCGATCGTGACGATCTCGACGATCGGTAGATCCAGCGCGACGGCCACCGCGACGGCCGCGGCGACGAGGGCGGCACCGTCCCCGATCCGGAGTCGGTTGCCGTCTGCGTAGCCCGCGAGACTCATCGGCGGTCACCCCCTACCCCGGTCCGCACGGCGGCCGTCCGGAACAGTTCCGGCACGGCGACGAAGAGGATGACGAGCCCGATGACCCCGTCGATGAGCTGTACCGGAAGGTCGGTGTAGATCCCGATGTGGGACCCGGCGGACTCGAGGCCGCCGAAAAGTAGTCCCGCCGGGACGATGCCGATCGGGTTGTTCGCGGCGAGCAGGCTCACGGCGATCGCGTCGAACCCGTACGTCCCGATGCCGCTCAGGTCGGTGTAGCAGCCTTGGATCATAATTGCGAACACCGCGCCGGCGATTCCCGCCACCACCTCCGAGAGGGTCATCGTCGAGACGACGGTCCGTTCGGCGTCGACGCCCGAGTACGTCGCCGCCGACTCCTGGTGGCCGCTCGTCACCATGTCGTATCCGAATCGGCTGCGCTCCACCACGACGGAGATCACGACGACGGTCGCGAGCGCGATTCCGGGCCCGACGATCGAGAAGCCGGAACTGTCGAACACGACGCCGGGTAGGGAGACGTACTCCGGAATTCGCTCCGTGTTCGGGGCCGCGTTGCCTTCGCCGCGGAACGGGTTCTGGACCAGCCACCCCACCACCCCGACCGCGATGAAGTTCAACATGATTGGACGTGTCGCCAGCCCCCGGGCAGACGGCCTCAAGTGCCTATAGGACGAATGGTTCGTATGACTACGCAGCCCGAAGCTATCGCGGGCGTTGCGGACATGGACTGTTCCGAAACGCGAGCGCTCGTGACCGGTTCGACGAGCGGCATCGGCCGCGCTGCGGCGCTCGCGTTGGGGCGTCTCGGTGCCGATGTCATCGTCCACGGTCGCGATCAGGAGGCCGGGGCGGCGGTCGTGAACGAACTCGACGCGCTCGGGTCAGACGGTCAGTTCGTTCGGGCCGATTTCGCTGACCCCGACGCCGTCCGAGAACTGGCCGCGACCGTCCGCCGGACGACTGACGGCCTTGACCTCCTCATCAACAACGCGGGCGGCTTCTTCCGAAGCGGGCGGCTCACCGACCTCGGCGTCGAGTACACGTTCCACGTCAACCACCTCAGCCCGTATCTGTTGACCGCGGAGCTGCTCGACCATCTCACCGCCGGCAGTCGAATCGTCACGACGGCCTCGGCCGCGCACCAGGGGACGTCACTGGACCTCTCGCGGGTTCAGACGCTCGACGAGTACTCCGGCATGTGGGCGTACAGCCACTCGAAGCTCGCGAATATTCTCTTCTCGAGTGAACTCGCTAGACGGCTCGACGCCGCCGACCGAGACGTAGTCTCGAATAGCATCCATCCCGGTGCGATCCCGGGAAGCGGGTTCAGTCGGTTCCTCCCTGGACCGATCCCCCGCGTCCTCGAAGCGCTCGATGGTCTGCCGATCGTCACGAGCGTTGCCGAGGGGGCGGCCGAGATTCTGGTGCCCGCCCTCTCGCCGCGGACAGCGACGATCTCTGGACGATACTTCAGCGATCAACGGCCGACACAGCCGTCCGCTCCGGCACAGGGCACCTATGCGGCGCAGCGTCTCTGGAATGCGAGCGCGGATCTGCTCGGGATAGCTACGCCCCTCGCAGAGGGTGCCGAATGAACTGGGCGTTTGCGACAGTACGATATCCACTTCGTCTTTAGAAGCATTCAACAGAGCCACGTTTGCTAGCTGATAGAGGACCTTGGCGGCTGTGACCGATCATTGGTTGTTACTGTCGGTTTGTGATTTTGTGCTGACAAGAATTACAGACTTATTTTGATCGAAGGGCCTGACCGACCCAGTACACTGAACACAGATAGCTGGAAAGAGAGCTATCTCCCCAGACTGAATGACACAGCGAAGGCTGTCTACTTCAGAAACCGCAGGAAGACGCATGGGTTGGGGCGGATTCGAACCGCCGGCCTGCTCCGTGTGAAGGAGCCGTCATAACCTAGCTAGACCACCAACCCGCTCACTTCGAGGTATCCGACCTCCGGACTTAAGAGTTACCTTACGCGGAAAGTACATCCCGGACCCGCTCGGATCCCCCGCCGTGACCCACGAACTCCGGTTCCTCGAACGGGTCCGACAGAGCGTCGCGAGCCTCCTCCACGCGCCCCTGTCGCTCGTCGGGCTCTACGCCGAGCGCGAGACGCCGCGCGAGCAGTACGCGTTCACGCTCCGCGAGCCGTTTCCCCTCGTCGAAGCGCAGCTCCACCGGCTCGGGTTCGTCCGCAACCTCGTCTCCTCGCTGAAGTACCGCGACTACGAGACGCCGCCCGAGACGACCGTCGCGAGCTGGGCGTGGTACCCCGAGGGGGCGCTCGCCAGCGACGACCAGCTCCACCTCGCGCTGTACGTCGGCCCCGACCGCTCGACCACGGACGTGTACGCCCACTGGGAGCCGTCGTGGATCCGCCACCCGGTCCGGCACTACCGCGCGACGGAGGTCGACGCACAGCGGGGCATCGAACGGGTGCGGTCGCTGTTCGAAGAAGCGGGCATCGAGTACGCGGTGGTTCCCGCTGACGAACGGATCGGTGGGGACGAAACCGCCGGAGCGGAGCCGCCGATCCGATAGGACGCGGCGCGACTACTCGGCGGCGGTGTCCTTGCCGCGGTACTCCGCGACGCGCTTCCGGGCGGACGCGACCGCCTCGCGGGCCTCGCCCTCGGCGCGCTCTTCGAGGTCCTCCAGGTCCGCTTGGAGCTTGTCCAGCCGCGACGGCTCCGGCTCTGGTTCCTCGTCTTCCCGGCCGACGAGCTCCTTCACGCGGGCTTCGACCGGCTCTAACTCTTCTACCACGCCCGCCTTCGCGTGTTCGGTCGCCCGACCCAGGTAGTACCGCGCGTCTTCGAAGTGTTTGCTCATATCTGTCCCTTGGCCGAGGGCAGATATAACCTTTGTGGCGACTCGGCGGGGACAGTATTCGAAACGGCCGGTCTCACTCGCGCGCGCCCGGCGGGAGAGGGTCGGCGTGGTCCGCGATCGCCTCGGCGACGCGGTGCGGGTGTTCGTGGACGACCCAGTGGCTCGCCTCCTCTATCGCGAGCAGGCGACCGTCGGCGCAGCGGTCGACGCTCTCGTTGGCCAGTCGGCGCGCGAGGAACTGGTCCTGCGCGCCCCAGATCACGAGCGTCGGGACGGCCACCTCCCTCTTGATCGGCTCGGGGCGGTCGCGCACGATCGCGCGGTACCAGTTCACCATCGCCTCGAACGCGCCGTCGCGGTTCCACGCCCGGCGATACCGGCGCAGGTCCTCGTCGGTGAAGGTGCCGGGTGCGCTCGTGTCCCGCAGCGCGTTCGTCGCGAGCCGCCAGTTCCCCGCGCTGGCGACCGCCTCGGGCAGTTTCGGGAGCTGGAACGCGAGCATGTACCAGCTCTTGAGCCGCTGGTCCCACGACCCCCGGAGCGCCTCCTCGAACACCGTCGGATGCGGGACGTTGACCGCGACCAGCTCCGAGAGACGGTCCTCGTGGTGGAGAGCGAGCCACCACGCCACCGCGGCCCCCCAGTCGTGCCCCGCGACGGCGGCCGTCTCGCGGTCGTATGCGTCGATCAGGTCGACGACATCGCGCGAGAGTTCGCCGATCCGATAATCGCGCACCGCCGACGGCTTCGCCGAGAGGTTGTAGCCGCGCTGGTCGGGGACCACGACGCGGTAGCCGGCGTTCGCGAGCGGGACGACCGCCTCGTGCCAACCGTACCAGAACTCGGGGAACCCGTGGAGCAGCACGAGGAGCTTCCCGTCCTCCGGACCGGCCTCGACGGCGTGAAGTGTCGCACCGCTGGTCTCGATCGCCCTGGACTCGGCGGGGATCGACTCGGGAATCTCGTCGTCGGGGACCGACTCCGGCAGCGCCGCGGCGTCGACCGGTCCGCTCTGTGGCGTCTCGCACATGGTCGGGTCGAGGAGCGGGACGGGCAAATAGCTACGCTCGACGCGGGCGCACACGCACCAACGGACTGCCGCGCTCCGGGAGATGGGAGGGATCGAAATCCTCAAACCGCTGGCAAACCGCATTTAAGTATACTCGTGACGCTCCGCGCGCCGCCGCCCGAGGCGCGGCCGCGGGGGGTCCGCCGCGTACTCTATGACATCCGATTCGTCGACCCGGACGGCCGCAGACCCCGGTACGCCGAGCGACGACGCGGCCGTCTCGAACGTCGTCCTCGTGACGGTTGACTCGCTGCGGGCGGACGCGGTCTCCCCGTACGACCCGGAGCGACGCTCGCCGGTGATCGACGGGCTCGCCGACGGGGGAACCGTGTTCGACCGCGCGTTCGCGACCGGCAACTGGACGCCGTTCTCGTTCCCGTCGATCCTCGCCTCGGAACCGGTGTTCACTCGGGCCGGTGACATCGGCGTCGACGAGTCGGTGACACTCGCGGAGGTGCTCTCCGACGCCGGGATCGCGACCGGCGGCTTCAACGCCGCGAACGGATTCCTCACCGACCACTGGGGGTATCCCGACGGCTTCGACGAGTTCGAGCCGTTCGTCACCAGCGTCGGATCCAGCGTCTACAGCCGGTACCTCGCGGCCCACCCGACCGTCGAGGCGTGGATCCAGCTCGCGACCTCACCCGTCCGTCGGCTCGGCTCGAAGTTCCGCGGCGACAGCGACGACCGCCCGTTCCTCGACGCCTCGCGCATGTTCGACGTCGAGGACGCCGCGACCGGGTTCGTCGACGACACCGACGAGCCGTTCTTCCTTTGGGTCCACTACATGGACACGCACACGCCGTACGTCCCCGCGCCGCGCTACATCCGCGAGGTGTCCGACGGTATCGTCGGCACGCACCAGATGCTCCACGCGCACGCTCGGACGAGCCTCGGCCTCGAAGTCGGCGAGCGGACGCTCAGCGAACTGCGGGCGCTGTACCAGGCGACGGTGCGGCAGGTCGACGCCAGCGTCGGGCGACTGCTCGACGCCTTGGACGCCGCGGGCGTCCGCGACGACACCGCGGTGCTGCTCGCGGGGGACCACGGCGAGGAGTTCCAGGAACACGGCCACCTCGCCCACTACCCGAAGCTGTACGACGAGCTGATCCACGTTCCGTTCGTGGCCGACGTGCCCGGGCTCGACGGCGGCCACGTCGACGGCCACGTGGGCCTCGATGCGATCCCCCCAACGGTCGCGGACCTCCTCGGCGTCGATCCGGTGCCCGAGTGGCACGGCGAGTCGCTCCTGCCGGCGCTCCGCGGCGAGGAGAGGCGCTCCGGCGGCGGCGAGGAGACGCTCTCTGCCGCCGGAGAGGAGACGCCCTCCGACACCGTCGGCGATGCGCCGTCCGAGTCCGGCGGCGACGGTGACCGCGACGCTGCCGACCCCGTCGTCTCGGTGACCGTCCGGGGCGAGGACGTGACCCAGCAGCCGATCCCCCGGTCACTGTCCGACGGCGACCTGTTCGTCAGCGCGCGCGACGACGACTGGACGTACATCGAGAACGTCGACGCCGGCGACCGCGAGCTGTACCACCGTCCCACGGATCCAACCCAACAAGAGAACCTCGCGGTCGACCCCGACGCGGAGGGACAGGCAGTCATCGACCGGCTCGCCCCGGTCGTCGATTCCCACGCGAAACTGCTCCGCGAGCGCGGCGCCGCGGCGGAGGCGGCCGCCGCCGAGCGCGGCGACGACGAGGTCGACGAAGACCTCGAAGCTCGCCTCGAAGCGCTCGGGTATAAGTGATGCTTCGAGCGGTCCTCCGCGACCTCGCCAGCGGACCGATCGCGGTCCAGATGCGCCGGTTCGTCGTCGTCGGTGCGCTCACCGCAGGGCTCCAGCTCGCCCTGCTTTGGCTGTTCGTCGACACCGCGGGACTGAACTACATCGTCGGCGCGACGATCGCGATCGAGATCACGATCGTCTGCTCGTACGTCCTCAACAACGCGTGGACGTTCCGGGCGAGCCGGAACACGGGCGCCTCCGAGTACCTCGCCGGACTGCTGAAGACGAACCTGGTCCGCGGCACGGCGATCCCGATCCAGCTCGGCGTGCTCGCCGCGCTCGTCGAGTGGGCCGGGGTGATGTACCTGATCGCGAACGTGGCCGCGATCCTCGTCAGCGGACTCTACCGGTTCGTCCTCGACGCGCACTGGACGTGGGGCTGACCCCGGATCGCTCGTCTCGGGCCCCTCAGAAGGGGAGCCGCGGCTCGACGCGTTCGACGAGGTCGCGGACCGCCTCCTGCTTGTAGTACCCGACCGCGGACGCGGCGACGACGAGCGCGACGAGCGCCATCGCCGAGAGGAACCGGCCGCTCGCGAGTTGGCCCCCCGCGTACACGGTGAGGACGTACGCCGGAAGGCGACCGACCGCGATGACGGCCATGAACGTCGGTAGCGACCACTTGGTGAGGCCGCTCAGGAAGCAGATCGCGTCGTCGGGGAGGCCGGGAATGATGACGAACGCGAACAGCCCGGGAACGCCGACTGTGTCGACGAACCCGTCGAAGCGGGCGATCACGTCCTCGTGGATGACCCGCTCCACGAAGGTGCGCCCGTACCGCTTCGAGAGCGAGAAGGCTACCGCGCTCCCGATCAGCACGCCGGTGAGGCTGTACACCGTGCCCGCGAGCGGGCCGAAGAGGAACCCCGCGACCAGCGCGACGACCTGCCCCGGGATCGGGGCGACGATGACTTGGAGGGCCTGAAGGCCGATGAAGACGATGGGGGCGAAGATACCGAACTGGTCGAGCCACGTCCGGAGGGCCTCCGCGTTGGTGAGGAACCCTGCGTAGCGGCTCACGAGGACGTAGAGCCCGACCGCGAGGACCGCGACGCCGACCGCGGCCGCGATCCCTCGCCGGCGGTCCGCCCGCGAGGAGAAGAGTTTCATTCGTGTCGTAGCGGGTGACAGAGGGACTTCAACCTTACCACCCGGCGGATCCTCACGCCAACGGGTCCGCGCTCCAGTAGGCCATCCGCATCGGGACCCCCTCGTCGTCCCGGAGATCCGCGTCACCCGGCAGGAACCGTAGCTCGTCGACCGGGCGGCGGGCGACGACCGCCAGCCCGAGCGCGTCCACGGCGTCGTCGGCGGTGGGGTCCGCCTCCCTCACGGCGTCGATGGGCTCGTCTGCGAGCCGTCGACAGACCCGACCGAGCGCGGCGCCCGGGTCGTCGAGGTGCCCGTCGAGCGCGCCGAGCCGCTCGCCGACGCCCGGGGCCGTGGTCTTCGAGTGGTCGAGCCGCCGGCCGTTGAGCCCGCGGAAGCACACCTCCGGGTGCGCCTCCATGACCGCCTCGCGCGCCGCCTCGTCCCGCCGGAGGAACGCGTCGACCTCGCCGACCGCCGGCGCGATGTGGTACGACTGTCGGCTGAGCCCCTTGCCGAGGTCGGCCCGGTTCCGCTCGCTCACCGCCTCGTAGTCAGCGCCGTCTCTGGCCGCTTCGCACGCGCCCCGCGAGGGGACGGGGAACACGCTGCTCGGACGCTCGGCGGCCGACCGCGCGGCCGAGTCGACGGCCTCGCGCTTCGCCAGCGTCTCGGCGTCGTGGGGGAGACCGATCGGCACGTCGACCAGCAGCCGATCAACGCCGTCGTTCCACAGCGCTTCGAGGTCGCGTTCGAGGCGCGCGTCCGGCCCGCCGGTCCCGTCGAACACGACCGCGAGCCACGCGCCGCCCGCCCAGTCGACGCCCGCAACTGTGTCGGGTGTCATCGATCGATCGCTCGTTCCCGTGCCTATTCAATCGGCCCGGTCCGCGGACCGATCGCTCGGGGCACAGGGCCCTGCGCGGTGCGGTCGAAGCCGCGGCGTGGCCCGCTACGGCGAGACGGGTACGTCGTCTGTCACGGGAACCGCCGGGTCGACGGTCACGTCGAACCGGACGCCGCCGCTCGCGCTGTCGCCGACCGAGATGTCCCACCCGTGGGCGTCGGCGATTCGCTCGACGATAGTCAGCCCGAACCCGGTCCCGTCCGTGGCGGTCGTGTACCCCGCTTCGAACACGCTCTCGCAGTCCGTCTCGTCGAGCCCCGGCCCGTCGTCGGCGACGTAGAACCCGTCGGCGGACGCACCGATCGTCACGGTCACGGGCGACCCGCAGTGGTCGTCGACGTTGCGGAAGAGATTCTCGAGGAGCCGCCGGATCCGGGAGCGGTCGCCGGAGACGGTGATCTCGTCGTCCACCACGTCGAGCGTGTCGGCCGGACAGCCGAACGGTTTCCACGCCTCCGCGGCGAGCGCGCCGACGTCGACCGGCTCCGGCTCGGACACCGACTCGCCCTCCTTCGCGAGCGTGAGCAGCTCGCCGATCATCTGCTCCATCCGCTCGTGTTCCCGTTCGAGGGCCTCGAAGTGCGTCGCCTCGCTCTCGGCGCGAGCCATCTCCGCCGCCGTCTTCGCGTTCTGGAGCGGCGTCCGGAGGTCGTGCGACACGATCGACGTGAACTCGTCGAGCCGCTTGTTCTGTCTGATCAGCTCCTCGCGCTGCCGCTGTTCGCGCGTCGCGTCACGGAGGATCCCCACGGACCCGCGGAACTCGTCGTCGAACGGGAGCGCGGCCATGTGGTCGTAACACGGCACCGTCTCGCCGTCTTTCGTGTGGATGTCCACCCGGAACTGCTGCGTCTCCGGCCCCGCGCTGGAGACGATCGTCGCGAGCATGTCGTTCGCCCGCTGGACACCCTCGTCGGTCTTGATCTTGCCCGGCGGGCTGCCGATGATCGCCTCCCTGTCGTAGCCGACGAGGTCGAGGAACGCCTCGTTGACGTACTCGAACTCCGCCTCGGCGTTCACGACGTAGATCGGATAGTCGAGCGCCCGGAGGACCGTCGAGTACCGCTCCGACTCGATCTGGGCGCGGTACTCCGTCGCGGCGTGCTTGACCCGGTTGGCCAGGCGGCGGTGCTGGTCGGGGCCGCCCTTCTGGAGGTACCCGGTCACGCCGGCGTTGATCGCCTGCGCCGCGATCTCTTCGCTGCCCTTCCCCGTGTAGAGGATGAAGGGGAGGTCGGCGTAGTGATCGCGGACGGCGTCGAGCAGTTCGAGTCCGTCCGTCCCGGGCATCTCGTAGTCGCTCACGACGCAGTGGACGGACCGCTCGTCGAGCGTGTCGAGCACCGCGTCCGGACTGGCCACCGTGGTTATTTCGACGTCGCCGAGCTCCCGCTCGATGAAGGATTTGGTCAGGTCGAGAAACGCGGGATCGTCGTCGACATGTAAGACTTCGATCGACGCAGTGGCGGCTTCATTCGGGTTATCGATCGACATTCCAACTACCGATCAAGAGGGGTTCTAAACGGAAAAATATCTGGCTGTAGTGTCTCGTTTCGAGAAGCCGATCGGGGAGCTGTTCGACCGATCGTCCCGGATACCTTATACTTCAGGTCACCGGCGACGGGACCGCGATTTCCGCCGTTTCGGCCTCCCCGCTGCGCCCGGGAAACACACGTCTCGGAACGCGGTGGTCGGGTGACATCCGCGGCGGAACACCGCGGCTTCACCGAAGGTAGGTACGCGTCAGTAGTCGGCGGAGAATGCGGGAGAAGTGGGCCGGCACGAATTTGAATCGTGGTTACGGCCACCCGAAGGCCGAAGGATACCAAGCTACCCCACCGGCCCGCACTCGACAGAAAGCCGTTCGTTCTTTTAATCCTTCCGAAAGGGGGGCGATCAAGACGGACCGGAGGGGGGAGGAGTCGATAGAATATCCAGTTCATCGACGCCAGACGCGGGTACCACGAAGCCCCAGTCGCGAGGACTCGATGCGCTCGTTGCGGTCCTCAGTCGCTCGTTTCACTCGCTCCCTGCGGTCCTTACGTCGCGCGTCTTCGTCCTCGCGACTGCCCCTTCGAGTCCCGTCCCGCACCGCAACCGCACCTCACGCCTCCCCAGCCTCGTCAGGCGCGTCCTGCGGGCTCCCTTCAGTCGCCCTCGTCGCGCCTGACTCCCTCGCGCGTCCTGACTCGCGCCCGTCGGGCGCTCGCAGGCACACGCCACCGCTGCCGCGCCATCAGTTATAAACCGTCGTCACCGTCCTCGTCCCCCGAGCCCGCCACCTCGAAGTACCGGCCCCGATGCTTCCGACAACCGGGATTGAACGCGGCGCCGCACGCCGGGCACGTATCGTCGCAGTCGAGGTACTCGCTCGCGGTTATCGTCGTCTCGCAGACGCCACACAGGACCGCCGGATCGTCGAAGCGGTCGCGGGGCCACGGGACCGCCTCGTGGTCGGTCGCGGCGTCGTGGCAGGCGTCGCAGGGGTAGTACGCCTCGCAGCAGCCGAACCGGAGCGCGACCACGTCGACGGGGTCGTCCCAGTGGGCGCAGCGCGTCTCGGGGTCGACGGCCACCCCGCGGAGTGGAACCGCGAATCGGGAGTCCGCGTCGGGCGCGGTCGTGGTCTCTCGGTCGGGCGGCGACGGGTCGCTGCCGGGGGGTGGTGCGGTCATCCGTCGCGCAGTCAGTAGCTGGCGTACCCGTCGGTGTCGAGCCAGTTGTGGACCACCGTGATCGCGTGGTCCGCGTGGAGCAGTTCGGGGCCGACCCGGAGCCGGCGGTCGGCGCGCTCGTCGACCGCAGCCGCCTCGTCCGGCGCGAAGTCGTGGTGGTCCGAGAGCACGAACACCGGATCTTCCGGCGGTTCGGCGTCGATGAGCGGGGCGCCGTCCTCGTGGAGCTGAACGAGCGTCCCGTCCGGGCCGCGGCCGTCCGCGCCGACGAGCCGGTCGAGCGTCGCGTCGAGCCCCATCCGGCGGAGTTCGACGCCCGGAGAGACGTCTGCGGGCATGTGGCCGATCGCCTCGTCTCGCGCGTCGAGCGCGTCGCGGACCCGCGCGGCGACGTTGCGCTCGTCGGGGTGGAGGTGCCGGAGCGCGTCGGAGTCGAAGGAGACGGTGAACTCGTCGCCGATCGCGAGGTGGACCCGGACGGACTCGCGGATGCCGTGCGAGAGGAAGACGCCGGCGCTCACGCACCGGCAGAGGAGGTCGAGCCGGCCGGCCCCGGGGATGTCGGACAGCGATATCGCGTCCGGATCGGTTGGCACGTCGCGGCCGATGACGACGAACTGGCGCATACCGGGCGGTCGCCCCCGATCGTCATAAGCCGTCCGACCCAACCGCCGCCGTGAGCCGCACTGGACTGTGCCAGATCTGCGAGGCGGCTACCGCGAGCCGCGCCTGCGACCGCTGCGGCCGCGCCGTCTGCGACGACCACTGGGACGAGACGGCCCGAGCCTGTACCGCCTGCGTCACCGGGCGGCGCTAATGCGTCGCGACGCGACGGCTCAGCGGTGCTGGTTCAGCCGCTTCTTGAGTCGCTTCGCCGCGTCGCCCGCGGCACCGAAGTACGTCGCCTCGTCGCCGGGCCGGCTCGACTCCTCGCCTGCGAAGATGATCCCGCGCGAGGAGTTCACGAGCCCGACGTCGACCGGGAGGTCCGGGCGCTCGGCGAGCCCGTGTTCGACCGCGGCCTCGGCGTCGCCCCCCTGCGCGCCGACGCCGGGAACGAGGAACGGGATCTCGGGGACGATCTCGCGGACCGTCTCCAGCTCCTCGGGCGTCGTCGCCCCCACGACGAGTCCGACGTTGTCGTTCGCGTTCCACACGTCCGCGAGCGCCGCGACGCGCTCGTACAGCGGCTCGCCGGAGGCGAGTTCGAGATCCTGGAGGTCCGCGCCGCCGGGGTTCGAGGTGCGACAGAGCGCGAACACGCCCTTGTCAGCGCGGTCGAGGAACGGCTGGAGCGAGTCGCGCCCGAGGTAGGGGTTCACCGTGATCGCGTCGACGTGGTCGAGCACCTCGGCGTACCGCCGCGCCGTGTTGCCGATGTCGCCGCGCTTCGCGTCGAGCAGGACGGGGACGCCCTTCCCCTCGGCGTACGCCGCGGTCTCGCGCAGCGCGCGCCAGCCGTCCGGATCCTCGTAGAACGCGGCGTTCGGCTTGTAGCAGGCGGCGTGCTCGTGGGTGGCGTCGATGATCCGGCGGTTGAACGCCCACCGCGGTAGATCGGCGTCGGCCACGGCGTCGGGGAGCCGGCTCGGGTCGGGGTCGAGCCCGACCGAGACGACGCTGTCGACGGCCTCGATCCGGTCCGCGAGCGCCTCGAAGAAGTCCATACGCGCCCTGTGTCGGCGGGCGAACTAATCGTTGCGTTCCGCGGTCGCTCACGCGTCTCCCGGTCGGGGGCGCCTCAACAGGAGCAGTAGTACTCGCGGTCGACGAACTCGGTCTCTAGCAGCTTCGCGGCCGGATCGGGGTCCGAGGGGCGGTAGACGCCCGCCGTCAGGTCGCCCTCGCGCTCGAACGCGCCGGAGACGAGCCGCCGCCAGTCGGCGGCCGACAGCTGGTCCCAGAACGCGTCGTCGCCCGCGAGCAGCGAGAGGTAGTCGCGGAGGTACACCCACCGCATCGGCTCGATTCCGGACGACTCGTAGGTCGCGTCGGTGACCGCCGCGTAGGCGGCCATCGGGAGGTTCGCGCCCGCGGCGACGGGCATCCCGATCCACTTCCACGGCCGGGTGTTCACGTCGAGCAGCAGGAACTCCTCGCGCTCGGCGTCGTAGACGAACTCCGCCTCGCTGATCCCGTGGTACCCCGCGTCATCGAGGACGGCGAGCGCGTGCTCCCGGATCGCCGGCTCGTTCGCGGTCTCGACGAGACAGGAGGTGCCGAAGTTTCGCGGGTACCGGACCGCCGCGTTGCCGACCACCGCGAGCGCGTCGTCGCTCCCGGACGGGGGGACGTAGGAGGCCAGCGAGTGGTCCCGTCCCGTCGCGATGTCGACGCGCTTCTGGGCCATCACCGCGATGCCCTCGTCGGCCGCGGCCGCGACGACGTCCGCGAACTCCTCGCGGTCCGCGACCTCGATCACGTTGGTGCCGAACGCCTCCTCGAAGTCGCGCTTGAGTTCGGGTTTCACCACCAGCGGGAAGCCGAGCGCCGCCGCGGCCTCGTCGACGGTGGCGTCCGCCTCGCGGGTCCCGCTCGCCGCGGTCGCTTCGAGCCGGTACGTCTCCGGGTAGGGCACGCCGAGTTCCTCGCAGGTCGCGTACAGCTCGGACTTGTTCAGCACGTCGTCGAGCGTCTCGCTCCCGGCGAACGGGAGCCGGACGCCATCGGGGTCTGCCTCGGCGTACGACAGCGCCCACTCGTCCATGCAGCCGAACGCGACGGCCTCGGTGCCCGCCGCGTCGACGATCGCCTCCACGTCCTCGCGGAACCCGTCGAGGTCGTCGAGCGGGTACGTCACCGCCCCCGCGTAGTCGACCGCGCCAGAGGGGGGCGCGAGGCCGTCGTGTGCGACGGTCTCGGCCTCGGTGTCGGCGCCGTCGCCCGCGCGGTCGAGCGCGATGACGGGCACGTCGTGGGCGTCGAGGGCGCGCGCGACCCCGAGCCCGGTGATGTGCGCGTTGCTCACGAGCGCCGGCGGTCGGTCGAACTCGGCGGTCGCGAGCGCGTCGATCAGTCCCTCCGTGGACCGGAACCGGTCAGCCATACCTCGTCTCGTCGGTCGACGCATAAAAGCGCCCGACGTACCGGCTCGGTGTGCCCGTATCGGTGACGGGTGCGACGGGGCCGTCGGCGGCGGGGCGATGCCCGGCTCGCGCGGGCGACGCGAGCGGCTTTTCAGGCCGCGTCACCTCCGGATAGGTATGACCGAAACCGAGGACGACGACGCCGACGCGGCCGACGAACTCCCCGGCCGAGTCCGGCGCGCGTTCGGCGACCACGGCTCGTTCGAGCGCGACGGCGACGGCTGGGTGTCGACGACGACCGCGTTCGACGGGCGCGTCCGGGCCGAGCCGGCCGGCGAGGGGCGCATCCGGTTCACCGTTACCGTTCGCGTGCCAATGCTTTCCGCCGCCACCGCCGACGAGGTCGCGGACGTGGTCGAGGACGGCTGGGTCGACACGTTCGAGCGCCGCGCCGTCGATGTCGGCGGCGTCACCCGCAAGGATCGGGATTTCGATCCGGCCGTCGAGCGCGACGACGACGAGATCGCCATCACCTACGCGCTCTCGGACATCAACGAGCGGCGGGGCGTCGACGACGCGGGCGCCCTGATCGACTTCGTCGAGGGCACGTACGTCCAAGGCGTGATCCCGGGCTACGAGTACACGGCACCCGTCTCGGACCTGCTCTCGGCCGCGCGACAGCAGGGCGGCGGCGGGCCCGTCTGAGGTCGATAGGGGGAAGTGTCGGGGGATCGTACGGCGACTATGCTCGCGCTGTTCGGGTTCGGCAGCCTCCTCGCGTTGGTCGCGTTCCACACGTTCCTCGCCGGGGTCGCGACCCGGTTCTTCCGGATTCAGCTTTCGACGTCGTGGGGGTCGATCCTGTACATGCTCGTGTTGACACCGATCCTGCTGCTCGTCTCGACGCTCGTCTTCACCGGCGCGCTCGGCGTCGGGACCGGGATCAACGTCGGGAGCTCGACGATCCTGCTGGCGCTTCTGATCGCGCTCCCGATGGCGCTCGGCGCCGCCATCGACTACCTCTACCTCACGCCGCCCGACGAGTACGAACTCCCGGACACGCGCTGAGAGGGCTCGACCGCGACGCCGTCAGCGGTCGACGAGCCCGGCCACGACCTCCTCGACCCGAGCGACCACGTCCTCGGGCGCCCGCGTCGCGTCGACCCGGTGGAACCGCCCGGGCTCGGCGTCGATCAGGCGCTCGTAGTTGTCGCGCACGACCGCGAGGTAGCCGTCGCGCTCGAACTTGTCGGTTCGCCCGGCGCGCTCGGCCGCCGTCTCGGGGTCCAAGTCGAGGTAGATCGTCGCGTCCGGCGGGTGCGAGAACGCGGCGTGGATCCCGCGGACGTACTCCAGCGGCCGCTTGATATCCGCGTCGGTCCGTGCGAGCGTCGCCCCCTGATAGGCGAACCGCGAGTCCGAGTACCGGTCGGAGACGACCAGGTCGCCGTCCGCGAGCGCCGGTCGAACTGTCTCCGAGAGGTGGTTCGCGTGGTCGGCGGTGTAGAGGAACAGCTCCGCGAGCGGGTCGGCCTCCGAGTCGCCCATCGATCGGGCCACCGCCTCTCCGTACCAGCTGTCGGTCGGTTCTCGGGTGAACGTCGCGTCGGGGTACACGTCTTGGAGCGCCTCCCAGACCGTCGTCTTGCCGCTCCCGTCGAGCCCCTCCAGCGTGATCAGCATGGTGGCGTTCCGCCGCGGCGAGGAATAAACGGCGCGGGTCCGGTCCAGGGACCGGCCCTTCTCCCTCGCGTGCGGCGTTCGCATGCCTTTTTAGTGACCCCTCCGCGAACGGCCGCCATGAACGTGGACTCACGCACCGCCGTCGGCTCACCGGCTCGCCGCGGGCCCGGGAGGCGCGAATGGTAGCCGTCGCCGTCTCACTCTCGCGGGTCGCGGCCGCGCTGTTTCTGGTCGTCCTGAACGGCTTCTTCGTCGCCTCGGAGTTCGCGTTCGTCAGGATCCGTGCCACCTCGGTCGAACAGCTGGTCGAGGAGGGGCAGGCGGGCGCGGAGACGCTCGGGGAGGTGATGACGAACCTCGACGACTACCTCGCGGCGACCCAGCTCGGGATCACGCTCGCGTCGCTCGGTCTCGGGTGGATCGGCGAGCCGGCGGTCGCGGCGCTCATCGAGCCGGTCCTCGGCCCGCTCCTGCCGGAGGGGTTGGTCCACCTCGTCGCGTTCGCGGTCGGGTTCTCGTTCATCACCTTCCTCCACGTCGTCTTCGGCGAACTGGCGCCGAAGACGATCGCGATCGCGCAGGCGGAGCGGATCTCGCTGTTGCTCGCGCCGCCGATGAAGCTGGCGTACCTGATCTTCTCGCCCGGCATCGCGGTGTTCAACGGCACCGCGAACGCCTTCACGAGCCTGATCGGGGTCCCGCCCGCCTCCGAGAGCGACGAGACCCTCGAAGAGCGCGAGATCCGTCGCGTGCTGGCCCGCGCCGGCGAGGCCGGGCACGTCGACGAGTCCGAGGTGGCGATGATCGAGGGCGTCTTCGAGCTCGACGACACCGCGGCCCGCGAGCTGATGGTTCCGCGTCCCGACGTGGTCTCGCTGCCGGCGGACGCGTCGCTGGCGGCGATTCGCGAGACGATCTTCGAGGCCGGCCACACGCGGTATCCCGTCGTCGATCGCGACGACGCCGACCGCGTCGTCGGCTTCGTGGACGCGAAGGACGTGCTGCGCGCGACCGCCGAGGGCGACGACGGCGCCACCGCGGGCGGCCTCGCCCGAGAGATCCTCGTCGTCCCGGAGACGACGAGCGCGAGCGACCTCCTCGTCCAGTTCCGCGACGAGCGCCGACAGGTGGCGGC
Organism: Halorubrum sp. C191; assembly: GCF_002727095.1. Lineage (NCBI taxonomy): Archaea > Methanobacteriati > Methanobacteriota > Halobacteria > Halobacteriales > Haloferacaceae > Halorubrum > Halorubrum sp. C191. The sequence continues at coordinate 56,276 of NZ_NHNZ01000025.1, forward strand.
GGTGATCGACGAGTGGGGCGCCTTCGAGGGGATCGCGACGGTCGAGGACGTCGCCGAGGCGCTCGTCGGCGATCTCCGCGACGAGTTCGACGTGGCCGACGACCGCCACACGATCCGGCGGACCGGTGACGGGGCGCACGAGGCCGACGGGTCGGTCGCCCTCTCCGACGTCAACGACGCGCTGGGGACCGACCTCAGCGGCGACGGCTACGAGACGCTCGGCGGGTTCGTCCTCGATCGGATCGGGCGCTCGCCCGAAATCGGCGACGTCGCCGCAGCGGCGGGATTCTCCTTCGAAGTCACCGCCGTCGACGGCGCGCGCATCTCGACGGTCCGGGTGGAGCGACGCGACGATGAGGAGGATGCGGACGCCGCGACCGGCGCGGACCCGGACGACGACGCCGCGTAACGACGTGACGCACGCCGCAGGGCGACGCGACACACGCCGCGAGACGGCGTTCCGGGAACGGCCGCGACGACGCGAGCGTTTTTCACGCGCGGCCGCGACGATGGCCGTATGTTCGAACGGATCTGCGTGCCCACCGACGGCAGCGACGCGGCCGCGGCGGCCTTCGACCACATCCTCGCGATCGCCGCCGACCACGGCGCGACGGTCCAAGTGCTCCACGTCGCGGACACCACCCGCGACAGCGTGACGCGGATCGGCGGCGACGTGGTCGACGTGTTAGAGCGTGAGGGGGAATCGATTGTCGAGGAGGCGGCCGCCCGCGCCGCCGACCGCGGCGTCGACGCGGAGACGGCGGTCCGGCAGGGTGGGGTCCCGGAGACGGTCACCGCGTACGCCGAGGAGGTCGACGCCGACCTCGTCGCGATGTCGACGCGGGGGCGGCAGGGGGTCGAACACCTTGTCGGGAGCACCACCGAGCGCGCCGTCCGCCAGTCGCCGGTACCGGTGTTGGCCCTCCGTCCGGGCGACGAAACGGTCCCGTACCCGTACGAGGACATCCTGGTGCCGACCGACGGGAGCCCCGCAGCGACCGCCGCGCTCGACCGAGCCCTGCCGGTCGCGGAGCGAGCGGGCGCGACCGTCCACGTCCTCTCGGTCGTCGACACCGGCGACGTGGGCATCGGAGACCACGTCGACACCCTCTCCGAGTACGCCGACGACGCGGTCGCCGAGGGCGTCGAGCGCGTCGAGGCCGCCGGACTGGACGCGGTCGGCGCGATCGAGGTCGCCACCTCCGCCGCCCGCGGGATCCGGGCGTACGTCGACGACCCCGGGGTCGACCTCGTGGCGATGGGGACCCACGGCCGGACCGGCGTGGGGCAATACCTGCTGGGGAGCGTCGCCGAACGGACCCTGCGGAGCGCGCCCGTTCCGGTGTTGACGGTCCCGGTTCCCGACGAGGAGTGATCCGGGCGCTCGGGTCCGTTTCGGTCGCCTCTGCGCCGGATTTCGGGGGCGCGTCTGACGCCGCGGTAGGTTTACGGGCCTTCCACGCGATACGGATCGCATGAAAGTGTTGGTAGCCGGGGGGACCGGCTTTATCGGCTCGCACCTCTGTCGCGCGCTCGCGGACGACGGTCACGCGGTGACCGCGCTCTCTCGCTCGCCCGACGGGACGGCGGACGGGGTGACGGGCGCCAGCGGAGACGTGACCGACTACGACTCGATCGCGTCGACCGTCGACGGCCACGACGCGGTCGTGAACTTGGTCGCGCTCTCGCCCCTGTTCGAACCCGAGGGCGGCAACCGTATGCACGACCGGATCCACCGCGGCGGCACGGAGAACCTCGTCCGCGCCGCCGAGGACGGCGGCGTCGACGGGTTCGTCCAGCTGAGCGCGCTCGGCGCGGACCCGAACGGCGATACGGCCTACATCCGCGCCAAGGGCGAGGCGGAGGAAATCGTCCGCGACAGCGACCTCGACTGGACAATCTTCCGCCCCTCCGTCGTCTTCGGCGAGGGCGGCGAGTTCGTCTCGTTCACCAAGCGCCTGAAGGGGATGTTCGCGCCGGGCGTCCCGCTGTACCCCCTCCCGGGCGGCGGGAAGACCCGGTTCCAGCCGATCCACGTGGAGGACCTCGTCCCGATGATCGCCGCCGCGGTGACCGACGACGAGCACGTCGGCGAGACCTACGAGATCGGCGGCCCGGAGGTGCTCACGCTCCGGCAGGTCACGGACCTCGTCTACGACGCCGAAAAGAAGGGCGTCACGATCGTCCCGCTCCCCATGCCGCTCGCGAAGGTCGGGCTCTCCGTGTTGGGCGCGGTCCCCGGGTTCCCGATGGGGCCGGACCAGTATCGGTCGCTGAAGTTCGACAACACGACCGCCGACAGCGACGTCGGCGCGTTCGGCGTCGACGCCGCGGACCTGACCACGCTCGGGGAGCACCTCGGGGTCAGATGACGCGGAGCGCGAACATGTCAACTGTCATAATCTCAACGCTGGTAACGCCAACCGAAGGCTTATATACGAGATCACGCTCTGTTCAGTTCAAACGCGGAGGGAGCACACGATGAAACTCGCAATGATCGGATTCGGCCAGGCGGGGGGTAAAGTAGTTGACAAGTTCTTGGAGTACGACAAGCGGACGGGCTCCGAGATCGTTCGAGCGGCCGCCGCCGTCAACACGGCGAAGGCGGACCTCATGGGGCTCGAACACATCTCCGAGGACCAGCGCGTCCTCATCGGCCAGTCGCGCGTGAAGGGCCACGGCGTCGGCGCGGACAACGAGCTCGGCGCGGAGATCGCGGAGGAGGACATCGACGAGGTTCAGGGCGCGATCGACTCGATCCCGGTCCACGAGGTCGACGCGTTCCTCGTCGTCGCCGGTCTCGGCGGCGGGACGGGCTCCGGCGGCGCACCGGTGCTCGCGAAGCACCTCAAGCGGATCTACACCGAGCCCGTCTACGGGCTCGGCATCCTGCCGGGCAGCGACGAGGGTGGTATCTACACCCTCAACGCGGCCCGGTCGTTCCAGACGTTCGTCCGCGAGGTGGACAACCTCATGGTGTTCGACAACGACGCCTGGCGGAAGACGGGCGAGTCCGTTCAGGGCGGCTACGAGGAGATCAACGAGGAGATCGTCCGTCGGTTCGGCATCCTCTTCGGCGCCGGCGAGATCCAGCAGGGCCAAGAGGTCGCCGAGAGCGTCGTCGACTCCTCCGAGATCATTAACACGCTCTCGGGCGGCGGCGTCTCCACGGTCGGCTACGCGGAGGAGGAGGTCGAGGAGCGCTCCTCGGGCGGCCTGCTCTCGCGGCTGCGCGACGACGGCGACGACGACGAGCTCGACAGCGCGCACACCACGAACCGGATCACCAGCCTCGTCCGCAAGGCGGCGCTCGGCCGGCTCACGCTCCCCTGCGAGATCGAGGGCGCGGAGCGCGCGCTGCTCGTGCTCGCGGGTCCGCCCGAGTACCTCAACCGGAAGGGCATCGAGCGCGGGCGGAAGTGGCTCGAAGAGCAGACCGGTTCGATGGAGGTCCGCGGCGGGGACTACCCGTACCGCGGCGCCGGCTTCGTCGCGACCGTCATCCTGCTCGCGGGGGTCACGAACGTCCCGCGGATCAAGGAGCTCCAGCAGGTCGCCATCGAGGCGCAGGACAACTTAGACGAGATCCGCGAGGAGAGCGACGACAACCTCGACGAGCTCGTCAGCGACGACAGCGACGAGCTGGAATCCCTGTTCTGAGGCGCGCCGCTCCCCGCGATGGAGGTCATCGTTCCCTTTTCGACCGACCGCCCGAAGTCGCGGCTCTCTAGCGTTCTTGCCCCCGAGGAGCGCGTGGCATTTGCGCGGGCGATGCTCGACGACGTGCTCGACGCCGTCGCCGGCGCCGGCGGTGAGCCGCGCGTGCTGGCGACCGACGCGGTCGACCTCGACCGGCCGGTCACCGTCGACGACCGCCCGCTGACGGACGCGGTCAACGGGGCGCTCGACACGCGACTGGGAGCCGACGACGAGTCCGACAGCCCGCCCGAGCCGACCGCCGTCGTGATGGCGGACCTCGCGCTCGCCACGCCGGCGACGCTCGACCGGCTCTTCGCGGCCGGCCGCGACGCCGACGTGGCCGTCGCCCCGGGTCGCGGCGGCGGCACGAACGCGTTCGTCGCCTCCCACCCCGAGTTCCGCGTGGACTACCACGGCGCGTCGTACCTCGACCACCGCGAGATCGCGGCCGCGGTCGGCGCGGCGTTCGAGACGGTCGATTCGCACCGGCTCGGCACCGACGTCGACGAGCCGGCCGATCTCGCGGAGGTCCTGATCCACGGCGAGGGGCGCGCGGCGACGTGGCTCCGCGAGGCCGGCTTCGCGCTCGACGCGTCCGAGGGTCGCGTGAGCGTCGTCCGAGAGTGAGCGCCGTCGAAATTGGTCGTGCGACCGAAGGGGGCGCCAACGTAACCACTCGCGGTGTCGCCGGGGGATCCGCAACCGCGATCCTTTTTAAACATCGACCGCGAGTGACGCCCGTGTTCGCCGGGGCCGACGAGTACGGAGTCGACGTCGCGGTCGACGAGCGGGCGGTCGAGCGACTGCTCTCCGTCAGCCCGGGCGACGTCGACGCGGCCGACCGGCTCACCTTCGCGCGCAACGTCTTCATTCCCCTCACCACCGCGTGTCGGTACACCTGTACGTACTGTACCTACTACGACGCGCCCGGGGAGGCGTCGCTGCTGTCGCCCGAGGAGGTGCGCGAGCAGTGCCGCGTCGGCGCCGACGCGGGCTGTACGGAGGCGCTGTTTACCTTCGGCGACGAGCCGGACGACCGGTACACCGAGGTCCACGAGACGCTCGCCGAGTGGGGGTTCGACTCGATCCACGAGTACCTCCACCGGGCCTGCGAGATCGCCTTGGAGGAGGGGCTGCTCCCGCACTCGAACCCCGGCGACCTGACGGAGTCGCAGTTCGCCGCCCTCCGCGAGGTGAACGCGTCCATGGGCGTCATGCTGGAGACGACCGCCGACGTGGACGCGCACAGCGGCGGGCGACGGAAGACGCCCGGCCAGCGGCTCAACACGATCCGCGCTGCGGGTCGACAGAGGGTTCCGTTCACGACCGGCATCTTGGTCGGGATCGGCGAGGACTGGCGCGACCGTGCCGAGAGCCTGCTCGCGATCCGTAAGCTCCACGAGCGACACGGCCACGTCCAGGAGGTGATAGTACAGAACGTCGTCCCCAACGAGCGTTCGGACTTCCCGAAGCCCGACCTCGCGACGATGCGCCGCGTCGTCGCGATGGCGCGCGCGGCGCTCCCGCCGGAGGTGTCCGTTCAGGTACCGCCGAACCTCTCGCCGGCGGCGGACCTCGTCGACTGCGGGATCGACGACCTCGGCGGCGTCTCGCCGGTGACGGACGACTACATCAACCCGGCGTACGAGTGGCCCGACCTCCGCGGGCTCGAGGCGGTCGCCGACGCCGGCGGCGTCCCGCTCCGCGAGCGGCTCCCGACGTACGCCCGCTACCTCCCGGACGACGTTCGCCCCGCGGGCGTCGAGCCGGCGCCCGAACCGGACGGTCGCGAGGCGTGGATCCCGCCCGCGGTCCGCGAGCGGATCGCGGCGGACGACGTCCACGGTCGACGGCTGCGCGCGGTCGCCCGTGGCGACGGACCGCTCGCGGTACGGAGCGACTGACGCGGTCTCCCGCCGGCGACCGCTGCCCCGTGCGAGCGACCGGTTTCCCACGCGGCCGTCCGTCCACCGGACGTAAACAACCGCGCCGCCAGTAGCTTCTTTATATATCCTCGTGAAAGGGCGGGTGATGCTTCTCTTACAGCTCGACGCGGTCACAACCGCGGTCGACGTCGCGGCGATAGCGACCTCGGTGGTCGGGTTCGTCGCCGGGTTCCTGGCCGTGCTGCTGCTCGGCAAGTACGTCGTCATTCCGGGGCTCCGACGGATCGTCAGGTCGCGCGGCTTCGACGAGGCGGTTGTGAGCCTCGGGACGAACGTGCTCAACGCCGTGGTCTGGGTGGCGGCGATCGCCATCGGCTTCGCCGTCGCCGGCTACGGCGGCTTCCTCTCGGCGTTCGCGGTGTTCGGCGGCGCCATCGCGCTCGCGGTCGGCTTCGCGGCGCAGGACCTCCTCGGCAACTTCGTCGCCGGCGTGTTCATCCTGAAGGACAAGCCGTTCGAGGTCGGCGACTGGATACAGTGGGGCGACATGTCCGGCCGCGTCGAGGAGATCGATCTCCGCGTCTCGCGGGTCCGGACCTTCGACAACGAACTGGTCACCGTCCCGAACGGTGATCTCGCGAACAGCGCGGTGACGAACCCCGTCGCCTACGACACGCTCCGCCAGAAGTTCGTCTTCGGGATCGGCTACGACGACGACATCGAGACGGCGACCGACATCATCATCGAGAAGGCCGAGGCCCACGAGGAGATCCTCGACGACCCGGGCGTCTCGGTCCGGCTCGTCGAGCTCGGCGACTCCGCCGTCGGGCTCCAGTCGCGCTGGTGGATCGCGGACCCCGACCGCGGCGACTTCGTCCGCGTGCGCTCCGAGTACGTCACCGCGGTGAAGGAGGCGTTCGACGACGCCGGGATTGACATGCCGTACGTCCACCGGCAGCTCACCGGCAGCGTCGAAGTGATCGAGGACGTCGCCGACGAGTAGGCTCCCGATCCGCCCGCGGCCCTATCCGACCTCTTCCTCCACCTCGCCCGCGTCGGGGCGGTACTGCCGGCTGACGGCCTGCCACCGGTTCGACCGGAACCGGTAGCCGTTCAGTCCGGCGGGGACGAGCTTCTCCGCGACCAGCGCCGCGTAGAGGCCGCCGACGCCGAGCGGCGTGACGAGCCCGACCAGCGCGACGGGAAGCGCGAAGACGTACAGTCCCACCATCGACGCGAGGAAGGGCCAGCGCGTGTCGCCCGCGCCGCGGAGCGACCCCGTGATCGAGCCGTCGACGCCGAGTGGCACCGCGCTCACCGCGGCGGCGACGACGAACGCCGCGGTCGCGCTCACCGCGGCCGGATCGTCGACGAACACGCCGGCGATCGGGCCGGCGGCGGCGATCACCGCGGCCGACGCGAGGACGTAGACGACCGCCGACAGCGCGATCACGTCGCGGCCGTACGCGGTCGCGAGCGACTCCTCGCCCGCGCCGAGCCGCTGGCCGACGAGCGTGCTCGCGGCGATCGAGAACCCCCAGCTGAAGCTGCCGAGCAGCGCTCTGACCCGGCGGCCGACCTCCAGGGCGGCGACCGTCGCGGAGCCGAACGACGACGCGATCCACAGGAGCGGGAAGACCACGATCCCCTCGGCGACGCGCCGCGCGATGAGCGGCGCGGAGACGCGGAGCAGCTGCCGGGTCAGTCCGCGGTCGAACCACGGCCCGGAGCGCCCGACCGGGACCGGCGAGGCGCCGCGGCCGAAGTACGACCGCCCGGACATCCCCCACGCGAGGACGAGCCCGACGGCGGCGATGGAGACCGCGGTACCGAGCCCGGCGCCGAACACGCCCATGCCGGCCCCGAGGACGAGCCACGTCGTGAGGAGGACGTTCAACAGCGCGCCGCCGGCTCGCGCGACCATCGGAGTGACCGTGTCGCCGACGCCGGCGTACGTCCGGCTCGCGATCATGTTGAAGAACTCGAAGGCGAGCGCGGGCGCCGTGACGACGAGGTAGGTCGTCCCGGCGGACAGCGCCGCGCCGTCGCCGCCCACGAGCGCGACCAGTCGCTCCGCGCCGAGGACGTACCCCGCGACGATCGGCGCGACGAGCAGCGCGGCCACGATCAGCGACTGCTTGACGACGAGCCCCGCCCGCCCGCGCTCGTCGCCGCCGTAGTTCTGCGAGACGAGCGAGACGGTGCCGCCGGCGAGCCCGATGGAGACGAACTTCGCGAGCTGCCAGAACGCGAACGCGTACCCGAGCCCGGCGACCGCGGAGACGCCGACCGCGTAGCCGATCACCGCGAGGTCGACGGTGTTCTTCGACATGATCGCGAACCCAGTCACGATCCGGGGCCACGCGAGCCCCATCGTCTCGTCGAGCCGCGACCGGTCGATGACGCCGGCCCGGTCGAGCGCGCCCGCCACCGCCTCCGCGACGCGAGCGACGATCCGCCGGAGCCGGGGGAACATGGAACTATCGTAGGGGCCGGGCGGGCTTGTGTCTGTCCGTCGCGGGTGGGGACGCGGTCGGAGCGCAACCGTTTTCACCGACTCGCGGCCGATGATTACGCATGAATATCACTAAGTGGCGAACATACCTCGTCACCGCGGTGAGCCGGTCCGCGGGGCGGTCGACCCCCGAGGTCGTCGCGGCCGCGCTCGCCGGCGGCGTCGATGTCGTCCAGCTCAGAGACAAGGCGGCCACCGACCGCGAGCGGTACGAGACGGGGCTCCGGCTCCGGGAGCTGACCGCGGCGGCCGGCGTCCCCCTGCTCGTGAACGACCGGATCGACCTCGCCGCCGCGATAGACGCGGACGGGGTTCACCTCGGGCAGACGGACCTCCCGGTGTCGGTCGCCCGCGAGCGGCTGGGAGAAGGCGCCGTCGTCGGCGTGTCGGCCTCGACGGTGGAGCAGGCGCGCGAGGCCGAGGCCGCTGGGGCCGACTACCTCGGCGTCGGCGCCGTCTACGGCACCGACTCGAAGGACGTCTCCGGCGACCGCGACGGGATCGGGACGGAGCGGATCGCCGCGGTCGCCGACGCGGTCGACCTCCCGGTGATCGGGATCGGCGGCGTCGACGCGGGGAACGCCGCGCCGGTGGTCGAGGCGGGGGCGACCGGCGTGGCGGCGCTGTCGGCTATCACGGCCGCCGAGGACCCGGAAGCGGCGACCGCGGCGCTGCGGGCGGCGGTCGCGGAGTGAGTCGACCCGCTCAGTCCTCGCGCTCGAACTCGGGCGCGAACAGCCGCGCGGACATGGGGGCGGGGTCGCCCCCGGTGACGTTGTACGCGGAGAAGTCTGTCACGCCCGCCTCGCGGAGCAGGTCCTCGTCGTAGAAGCTGTTGCCCGTACACTCAGCGGGGTCGCGCGCGAGGATCTCGAGGACGGCGTCGGAGACGACCTCGGGGGTGCGCCAGTCGTCCTCCGTCCCGAGCCCGAAGTAGCGCGTCGCGCGGGTGTCGATCGTCGTCACCGGCCAGAAGGTGTTACAGCCCACGTCGTCGCTCGCCAGCTCCTCGGCGAGCGAGAGCGTGATGAACGACATACCGAGCTTCGACCACGCGTACGGCGCCTTCCCCGGTGAGCGGTCGGTCACGATCGGCGGCGAGTTCGACAGCAGCCACGCCTCGTCGAGCCCCGCGAGGTGGTCGGCGAACGCGTGCGCGACGAGGTGGGTCCCGCGGACGTTCACGTCGGTCAGGAGGTCGAACCGGTCGGCCGGGAGGTCCGCGACGTTCGCCAGCTGGATCGCGCTCGCGTTGTTGATGACGATGTCGACCTCGCCGAAGCGGTCGATCGCCTCCTCGACGACCGCCTCGACGCGGTCCTCGTCGCGGAGGTCGAGTTCGAGCGCGAGCGCCTCCGGCCCGCGCTCGCGCACCTCCCGGGCCGTCTGCTCGATCGACCCCGCCAGCTCGGAGTCGTCGTCGTCCGTCGTCTTGCCGGTCGAGACGACGTTACAGCCGCGGTCAGCGAGCGCGAGCGCGATCTGTTTGCCGATGCCGCGCGTCGTTCCGGTGATGAACGCCGTCGAGTCCGAGAGATCGGGGTCCGCGAGTGCCATACCCCCCGTTCGACCGACCGCGTGTTAAACCACGGCGTAATCGGTCCCACCCGCCGACACCAGCCGACCGCCGGCGTCAGTCGAACGCCGCGCCGCTAATGCCCGAACCGCGCCTCGCTAGTCGTCCAGCGAGGCGACGGCGGTGCGCTCCGCGCCGATCCGACGGTCGAGGAAGTCGTCGAGCAGTTCCAGCGAGCGGATCTTCTGGTCGATGTCGCCCGAGCCGTGGCCCTCCTCGCCGAGCTCCTCGTACTCGTAGTCGTCGCCCTCCTCGAAGCCGGCCTCGTCGAGCGCGTCGCGGAGGATCCGCGCCTGCGAGACGGGCACCCGCGGGTCGTTGACACCGTGGACGATTAGGAGGGGCGCGCCGACGTTCTCGACGTAGTTCACCGGGCTGCGCTCCCGGTAGGTCGCCTCGTTCTCGTCCGGCTCGCCGAGGTTCTTCACCATGAGCTCCGTCCGGAAGTGGGGCATGGTGTTCTCGTACATGTCGAACAGGTCGCTCACGCCGACCCACGCGATCCCGGCGGCGTACAGGTCCGGGTACTGGACCATCTGCCAGTTGGCGGAGTAGCCGCCGTAGGAGCCGCCGTAGACGGCGACGCGGTCCTCGTCGAGCCAATCGTACTCGTCGAGGACGTGCTCGGCGCCCGTCGCCACGTCGCCCTGCTCGGCGCCGCCCCAGTCGTCGTACAGCTCCTCGACGAACTCGCGGCCGCGCCCCGTGGAGCCGCGGTAGTTCACCTGAAGCACGGAGTAGCCGCGCGAGAGCAGGAACTGGACGCGGTAGCTGAACCGCCGCATGTCGTGGTGTCGCGGCCCCCCGTGCGGATTGACGACCAGTGGCGAGGGTCGGCGACCGGAGTCGAACAGCAGCCCCTCGATCTCGAACTCCTCGTAGGGGTCGTGGTCGACCGCCCGCGCCGGCGTCTCGGGGACCCCGTCGGAGACGAACGAGACCGTCTCGGGCTCGACGAAGTCGTCGGGGTCGAACGGGCCGTACTCCGCGTCGAACACCGTCTCGGCGTCGTCGGTGGCGAGATCGTACGCCACCAGCTCCGGCCGCCGGCTCGACGTGGTCCGGTACGCGAGGAGGCGGTCGTCGGCCAGCCGGCCCTCAGTGACGCTCGCGACGCCCGCGGGGAAGTCGAGTTCTTCGCTCTCGCCCGTGTCGGCATCGTAGACGACGGGCACCGTCACCGCCCCGCGCGTCCGGCTCACGACGAACCGGTCGCCGCCCTCGAGGAAGTGGCTCGGCGACTCCTCGAACTCGCCCTCGCCGAACCACGTCACCGTCGCGTCCTCGACGCCGTCGGCGAGGTCGACGATCCCGGCCCGCCCGAGGTCGGTGGTGTTGTCGACGACGAGCAGGCGGTCACCGTCAGGACCCCAGTCCGCCGGCGCGGCCTCGGCGCCGACATCGCCGATCTCCAGGTTCACGGCGTTCGACCCGTCGCCGTCGGCGACGTACACGTCGCTGTTCTCGTAGGCGTCGGTCTCGTTCGTGGTGTACGCGATCCGGTCGCCGTCGGGGGAGAGTTCGCCGGCTGCGACCGCACGCTCGTAGTCGGTGAGCTTCGTCGTCTCGGCGGTCGACACGTCGTGGCGGTAGAGGTTCATCTGCCCGTCGCGGCTGGAGCCGAGCAGGAGCGTCTCGCCGTCCTCGCCCACGTCGTGGAGCCGGATCTGGCCGTCCATCTCGACGACGGGCTCGCTCTCGCCGTCGAGCGACATCGCCCACACGTCGTGCTGCTCGTCGCCGCCCTCGTCGCGGTGGTAGAAGAGCCGGTCGCCGCTCGGGTCCCACTCGAAGCCGGCGCGGACGGAGCGCGGCACGTCGCCGTCGCTGAGCTGCTCCAACGAGCCGTCGGCGGGGTTGAGGAGGTGAAGCTCGTTGCGGCCGGTGACGTCGTAGTAGAGGGCGACCGTCTCGCCGTCCGGGGACACGCGCGGGCTCGCGATCGTCGGCAGCGAGGCGAGTTCGCGCAGTACGTCGGTCTCGTCTGTGTCAGACATCCGTGAAGTAACGGTGGCGGAACCCTATTCAACGTTTCCCGTCCCCGAGCCCGCGCCGCGTCCGAGCCCGGCCGACAGGCCCATGCGACGGGAACTCGTAACAGAGCTAACCCATGGCTCCCGGCGAGGACGCGCCGCTTCCGAGGGCTCCCAGCCCGGATGCGGTTCGGTCGATCTCTCGGTCCGACGACGCTCCCGACGAGCCGGGCACCGTCGTCTGGCACCGAGACGATCTGCGGATCGCGGACAACCCCGCGCTCGCGGCGGCCGCGGCGGACGCCGACCGGATCCTCCCGCTGTTCGTCTTCGACCCCGGCTTCTACGACGAGCGCGGCGCAGCCTGCGACGCCCGGATCGAGTTCCTTCACGACTGCCTGCGGGACCTCGACCGCCAGTACCGCGACGTGGGCGGGGCGGGGCTGACGTACGGCCACGGCGACCCGCTGGACGTGCTCGCCCGGTTCGTCGACGCCGGCTGGGAGGTCGTCGCGAGCGCGACGGCGAGCGGGCGGTACGGCCGCCGGCGCGACGAGCGCGCCCGCGAGCGGCTCGGCGTCCGCTTCGTCGCGGGCGACGGGCTCGTCCGCGACGCGGACCGACCCCGCGAGGACTGGAGCGACCGCGTCGAGTCCTGGTTCGCCGCCGACCCGTTCGACTGGGACCCCCGGTCGGTCGCGGTTGAGCGCGTCGAGACGGGCGTCGACCCGGACCGGGTGAGCGACGCCTGCGGAGTCGCCCCGACGAAGACGCGCGTCCCGACGGGCGGACGCGGTCCGGCGAAAGATCGACTCCGCGCGTTCGCGGAGCGGATCGCCGAGTATCCGGGGTCGATATCCTCGCCGGTCGACGCCCGCGAGGGGACGAGCGGCCTCTCGGCGTACCTCCGGTTCGGCTGCCTGTCGGTCCGCGAGGTCCACCGCCACGTCGACGAGCGCGCGCCGGACGGGCGCGGGAAGTCGATGTACGTCTCGCGGCTGTTCTGGAACCGCCACTACACGCAGAAGCTGCTCGACTGGCCGGGGTGGCTCGACCGCGCAGTGAACCCGGTGTACGAGGGGTTCAACGGCGACCGCCACGATCCGGACCTCGTCGCGGCGTGGAAGCGCGGCGAGACGGGGTTCCCCATGGTCGACGCGAGCATGCGCTGCCTGCGCGAGACGGGGTGGCTGAACTTCCGGATGCGGGCGCTGTGCGCGTCGTTCTACTTTCACATCCTCCAACAGCCGTGGCGGATCGGCGCCGACCACTTCTACGAGCACCTGATCGACGGCGACCCCGCGATCAACTACACCCAGTGGCAGTCGCAGTGCGGGCTGGTCGGCCGCCCGGGACTGCGCTTGTACGATCCCCGCAAGCAGGTCCGCGATCAGGACCCCGACGGCGAGTTCGTCGGGCGGTGGGTCCCCGAGCTCGACCCGCTCCCCGCCGCGCACCTCGACGCCCCCGAGAAGACGCCGCTCGCGGTCCAGCGCGAGGTCGGGATCGAGATCGGCGAGGCGTACCCGTACCCCGTCGTCGACTACGAGGCGGCCCGGGAGGAGTTCCGCGAGCGCTACGGCGCGGTCCACGGCGCGGCCGCGGCCCGCCTCGGCGACGAAGAGATCGCGCGACGCGCGTCGCTGTCGGGGGGTGTCGGGGCCGCGCGGTCGATCGCGGCCGACCACGGCGAGCCGGCCGAGGCGGACGGGGACGACGCCGACGCGACCTCGCAGACCGGCCTCGACGAGTTCGGGTGAACGCGAGAGGCGAGTCGGCGGTGGAAAGGTTCATACGGCCGTGAGCCGTATTGTGACGCATGAACCAAAACGTCGGTGCGATGGACAAGCGCGTCAGGACTGCGGTCGGTGCCGTCGCCGGTGCCGCCTCGTTAGCCACCCTCGCGGGCTCCGGGCCCCTCCCCGCGGTCGCGGCCCCGGTGCTCGGCGTCGTCGCCCTCGCGATGCTCGCGACCGCCGCGACCGGGACCTGCGGCCTCTACTCCGTGCTCGGCGTCGACACCTGCCCCGCCGACGCCGGCGGACCGCGCTGAGCCGCCGTCGCGGCCGGATCCGGAATTCGGCCGGTAACACCCTTTCGAAACCGGTTTTCTCCCTCGTTCGACGGCAGTCTCAAGTGCGCGGAATGCGTATATATGGCATGATCGACAGTGACCGGAATCGACGGCGTCTCGCGGCGGAGCACGCTCCCGCGCCAACCCGGGTGACCGTCGCGTGAGCGACGACTCGACGGTCTTGGTGATCGGCGGCGGCGCGACGGGAACGGGCATCGCTCGGGACCTCGCCATGCGCGGCGTCGACGCGACGCTCGTCGACCGCGGCGGCCTGGGTAGCGGCACCTCCGGTCGGTCGCACGGCCTCCTCCACAGCGGGGCCCGCTACGCGGAGGCCGACGCCGAGGGGGCCGAGGAGTGTATCGTCGAGAACCGGACGCTCCGCGATATCGCCGGGGCGTGCGTCCGCGAAACGGGCGGCCTGTTCGTCCGGCTCGACGGCGACGACCCCGACTACTTCGAGGAGAAGATCGCGGCCTGCGAGGCGATCGGCATCGAGACCGAACGGCTCGACGGCGACGCCGCCAGCGAGGCGGTGCCGGGCCTCGCCGACGAGGTCCAAGAGGCGTTCCGCGTGCCCGACGGCGTCATCTATCCGTCCCGGTTGGTTGCCGCCAACGCCGCTGACGCCGAGCGCCGCGGCGCGACCGTCCACCCGCACGCGCCGGTCGAGGACGTGACGGTCCGCGACGGCGCGGTCGAGTCCGTCCGCGTCGGCGGCGCGGTCGATGCGACCCTGACCCCGGACATCGTCGTCAACGCCACCGGTGCGTGGGCCGACTCGATCGCCGAGATGGCCGGCGTCGAGGTCGGAATGGCCCCGAGCCGGGGCGTGATGGTCTCGGTGGAGTACGACGGAGCGCCGCCCGTGCTGAACCGGTGTCGCGACCCCGACGACGGTGACATCGTCGTGCCCCACGACGGCGAGGTCGTGCTGGGGACGACGAGCGTGCCGGTCTCTGACCCCGACGACTACGAGACGGAAGACTGGGAGATCGAGCGCTCCGTCGAGGAGTGCGCCGCGATGCTCCCCGCGGTCGCCGACGCGACGACGGTCCGGACGTGGTGGGGCGTCCGCCCCCTCTACTCGCCCGACGAGGCGGGGTCGGACCGCCGCGGGATCTCGCGCGGGTTCACGCTGCTCGACCACGACCGCGACGGCGCGGCCGGGCTGTACAGCGTCGTGGGCGGCAAGCTGACCACCTACCGCCAGATGGCCGAGACGACCGTCGACGAGGTCTGCGACCGCCTCGGCGTCGACGCCGCCTGCGAGACGGCGACGGAGCCGCTGGCCCACGCTGACGATCCGGACCGACTGGATGAGCTGGTCGAGGCGTACGGCGGCGCGAACCCCACCGACGTGGACGTGGTCGACGCGCCGGCGGACGACTGATCCACGCCGGAGGTAGTCCCCGACGCCGCACGGGTTCGAGGCTGAACCGCGGGATTGAGGCGGCGGGCGCGCGTCCGATCGGTATGCCAGTCGCGACGGTCGGCGAGACGGCGACGCACGAAGTAACGATCACCGAGGAGACGATCGAGGCGTTCGCGGCCCTCTCGGGCGACAAGAACCCGATCCACCTCGACGACGAGTACGCCGCCGACACGATGTTCGGCGGCCGCGTCGCGCACGGAATCATCTCGGCCGCGGTCGTCTCCGCGGCGCTCGCGCGGCTCTCCGGCGACATCGTCTACCTCTCGCAGGAACTGTCGTTCGAGAAGCCGGTGTACCCGGGGGAGACGGTCGAAGCGAGCGTCAGCGTCATCGACGACATCGGCGGCGACCGGGTCGCGGTCGAGACGACCGCGACCGTCCCCGAGCGCGACGAGCGCGTCCTCTCCGGCGAGGCGACGGTGCTGTCCGTCCCGCACGGAGAGAGCGACTGACCGACGGAGGCGGACGCTCGGCCGAGCCATTTTGTAAATGACGACGCGTCGAAGCGGTGGCGCGTGCCTCCGAGCGGGCGCCGGAGGCGGCCGCGAGGAGCGGGCGAGGGAGTCGCGAACGCCCGGAGGGCGTGAGCGACGAGGCTGGGGAGGCGTGAGGTGCTGTGCGGGGCGGGAACTCAAAGGGGCAGCCGCGACGTAACAGTGTAAGTAATCGAATCGCCCGTCTCGGACGGAACCGCACAGAGATCAGTCGAGCCCCCTGTCTTGCGAGTTCTGGAGAACCGTGAGACGCTCCGCTGTTTACAAGCGGTCAGCCTCGCCACCGGATCACTGTCGCGGACCACGTGTACCCCGTCCCGGCCGCGAGCAGGCAGCCGAGGTCGCCCGGTTCGAGGCGCTCGGTCTCGGCGCCACGCTCCAGCGCGAGCGCCTGGTCGACGCTCTGGACGTGGCCGAACTCGTCGAGGTAGTAGCCGTCGCTCCTTGGATCGAGGCCGAGCTCGTCGAGGACCCGCTCGTGGAACGACCGCTTCATATGGGTGAGCGCGACGAAGTCGAGGTCGTCGCGGTCGAACCCGGACCGTTCGAGGGCCGTGTCGGCGACCGAGAGGTACGCGGGCAGCGAGACGGGCCCGAGCCGCTCTTTCATCCCGTCCGGGTCGGGCACGTCGAGGGTGTGAAGCCCCTCGCGCACGGTCTCCTCGCTCGGCGGGCGCTTCGACCCGCCCGCCGGCATCACCACGTCGCCGGCGAACGAGCCGTCGGTCTGGGCCGCGCTGGCGCGGACGGTCGCCCGCGCTCGACCGTCGAAGCGATCGGCCTCGTCGTTGACCGATCCGCCGTCGGTCGCCTCGACGACGAACGCGCTCGCGCCGCTGCCGAAGTTGAACATGAAGGAGCTGTCCTCGTTGCCGTAGTCGACGAGGTCCTCCTCGCGGCTCGCGGCGACGAGCAGCGCGGTGTCGATCGGCTCGGTCTCCAGCTGGGCGGTCACCTGTCGGAGCGCGATCGGCGCGCCCGCACACAGCGTGTAGCTCTCGGTCGCGTACGCGTTCGTCGCCCCGAGTCGGTCGGTGATCGCCGCCGCGGCCGACCAGACGACGTGGTCCTTGTACTCGGATCCGTGGTAGACGACCACGTCGAGGTCGGCCGGATCGACGTCGGCGTCCGCGAGCGCGCGCTCGGCGGCCGTCACCGACATGTCGGTCGCGTGGTCGTCGTCCGGCGGACAGACGTGCTTCTCACGGACGCCCATCTTCTCGACGACGACCTCCTCCGGGATGCCGCTCTCGGCCGCGATGGCCTCGCCGGTGATCGTCTCGTCCGGGACGTACGTCCCCAGTCCGGTGATCGAGACGGTCATCCGTCTCCTCCGCGCCGCGTTCGGTCCGGTTCGCCGCGCCGCGTTCGGTTCGCTCCGTCGTATCGCGTGATATCGGTCATGTGTCGTGTGTCTACGTCGCGGTCCGTCGCGGGACGTGCGACGGAGGCCGCGGAGCCGCGGGCCCGCGACGCTACCGGAGGTAGCGCCGCAGGTGGTCCGGGAGCCGCTTCCCGACGGTGCCGCCGAGCCGGTCGCGTAGCGTCCCGAGGATGCCGTTCGGGACGAACAGCACGAACAGCACGAAGATGATCCCGAGGTACAGCGGGGCGCGCCCGTCGACCGCGGTGTTGACGAACAGCTCCACGCTGATCCCGAACAGATCCGCTTCGAGGACGCTCGCCGGGAGCTCCTCGCGCAGCAGCGTCGCGATCCCGCCGCTCTCGGTCGAGAGCACGTCCTCTAACCCCTGCGTGAACAGGGTCCCGTACACCGGCCCCGCGAGGGTGCCGAACCCGCCGACGATCGTCGTGATCAGCGCGTCGGCGGTGACGAGGAAGTAGAACGTCCCGTCGGGCGCGACGGAGCGCGAGTAGGCGGCGAAGATCCCGCCGGCGACCGCGCCGAAGAAGCCGCTGATGGCGAACGCGGCCAGCTTGAACCGGTAGGTCGCGTAGCCGACGGCCCGGGCGCGCTCCTCGTTCTCGCGGATCGCGATCATCACGCGTCCGAACGGCGAGTGGATGATCCGCTGCATCGCGAAGTAGCAGACGACCACTACGATCCCGAGCGCGTAGTACGAGACCACGGTCGCCGACAGGTCGATCCCGAGGCCGAGCAGGTTCTCGACGCTCTCGCCCGTGAGCCGCCCCACGTCGAGGCTCAGCGCGTCGACGAAGGGGACGCCGATGGCGAGCGCGTCGCCGCTCACCGTCGCGCCCTCGGTCGGGTTCGTCGAGACGTACCCCCACGAGCGGATCAGCTCGTAGATCACCTGCGCGAACCCGAGCGTGATCATCGCGAAGTAGACGCCCGTGAGCCGGAACGACACCGACCCGATGACGAGCGCGAGCAGGCCGGCCACCACCGCGCCGAGCAGGAGCGTGATCATGAACGGCGTCCCGCCCGGGATCCCCGGCACCTGCCCGTTCGCGGCGAGGACGACGAAGTAGCCGCCGGTCCCGAAGAAGGCGGCGTGCCCGAACGAGAGGTAGCCGGTGTAGCCGCTGACGAAGTCGAAGCTCATCGCGAACAGCCCCATGTACAGCACCACGACCATGAACGTGATCGCGGGGAGGAACGTCTCCGCGAGCGGCGCCGCCGGCGTCGCGAGCAGCGCCTCGTAGCCGAGCGGATACAGCAGGAACCCGACGATCACGGCCGCGTGAACCGCGTGGTCTCGCAGGTACTCGCGGAGGCCGCCGGTTGCCTTCGACGGCGGAACCGGATCCGTCTCGTCGACGGGAGCGTCCGATTCGTCGACGTGAGCGCCGGAACCGTCGACCGGTGCGCCCGCGTCGCCGACCGACCCGTCGGAGTCCGCCGGGGCGTCCGCGTCGACACCGGAGTCGGGGTCGCTAATGGCCTCCCACCTCCTCGACGCCGTAGAGCCCCTGCGGGCGGAGTATCAGCATCACCACGAGCAGGAGGAAGATGGTCACCTCGGAGAGGCCGGGAAAAGTGACGATCCCGGTGGTGAACAACCACGTCGTCACCGAGTCGGCGATCCCGACGATACCCGCCGCGACGAGCGTCCCGGTGAAGCTCCCGAGCCCGCCGATGATCACGACGACGAACGCGTACAGCAGCACGTCGATGCTCAGGAGGACGCTGGGGCCCCAGATCGGGTCCCACATCAGCAGGACGCCGCCGACCGCGGCGAGGCCGGTCCCGACGCCGAAGACGACGGTGAACGCCTGCCGCACGTCGACGCCGAGCGCCTGGACCATCTCGGTGTCCTCGCTGCCGGCCCGGATGTAGAGGCCGTACAGCGTCTTCGTCAGGAACGCCCAGACGGCGACGGCGACGACCGCGCCGATAGCGACCTCGAAGAGGTACAGCCGCCTGACGCCGACGCCGAGCAGCTCGGTCCGCCCGAGCAGCACGTCGGGCGCGGTGCCCATCGGTGCCTGCCACTGCGGGTTCGGCTGGATCCCCCGGAGCGTCAAGACGATCCGGGCGACCTCCTCGATGATGAGCGAGACGCCGAAGGTCAACAGGATCTGGTAGGTAGGCGTCCGGTCGTAGATCGGCCGGATGAGCGTCACCTCCATCGCGCTGCCGGCCGCGGTGGTGACCGCGAACACGAGCGCCAGCGCGACGAAGAAGACGAGGATCGTCGCGACCGTCCCGGTGTTCGCCCCGACGAGCAGGACGAGCACCAAGCCGCCGAGGTACGCGCCGACCATCGCGATCGCGCCGTGCGCGAAGTTGAGCACGCCCATCAGCCCGAAGACAAGCGTCAGGCCGACCGCGATGGTGAAGTACACCGCGCCCTTGCCGATCCCCTCGGCGAGCACGCGAGTGGCCGTCTGGAGGCCGTCGACCGCGCCGCCGGTCGCGAGCAGCGCGCCCGGGTCGACGAGCGGGGCGACCTGCGCGGCGGTCCCCGCGAGCGGTCCGAGGCTCATGCGGTCAGGTACCTCCGGATCCGTTCGTCCTCGCTCGTGACGCCGGCGGTCTCTCCCTCCTCGACCACGACGCCGTGGTCGATGAGGTAGAAGCGGTCGGCCAGATCCATCGCCAGCCGGAAGTTCTGCTCGACGAGGACCATCGTCGTGTCCGCGGAGGCCGCGCGCAGCGCCTCCACCACGTCCTCGACGATCTGTGGCGCGAGCCCCTCGCTCGGCTCGTCGACGAGCAGCAGGTCGTTGTCGCCGAGCATCCCTCGGGCGATCGCGAGCATCTGCTGTTGCCCGCCGCTCAGGTCGCCCGCCTCCTTGTCGGCGAAGCGGTCGAGCGCCGGGAACAGCTCGTACGCCCCCGCGATCCGAGCGCCGGGATCGGCGGCCGAGTGGGCGGCGACGCGGAGGTTCTCCTCGACCGTGAGATGCGAGAATACGCGTCGTTCCTCCGGCACCCACCCCATGCCGCGGGCGGCGATCTCGTGGGGCTCCATCCCCGTCACGTCCGTCCCGTCGAACCGGACCGTCCCCTCGCGGGGCGGCGTGAGCCCGAGCGCGGTGCGGAGCGTGGTCGTCTTCCCGACGCCGTTCCGGCCGACGAGGGCGACGATCTCGCCCGCCTCGACCGACAGCGACAACCCCTGAAGGATGTGGCTCTCGCCGTAGTAGGTGTGGACGCCGTCGAGTTCGAGCGTCGTCACCGCGACTCACCCCCGGCGCGCACGCGTCGGCCGCCGTCGGCGGCCGCGTCGCCGTCCGAGCGCCCTCCCTCGTCGGCGGAGCGCTCTCGTCCGTCGGCGGATCCCTCGCGGCCGTACCCGCCGAGGTACGCCTCCTGAACGTCCTCGTCGCCGCGAACGTCCTCGGGCGGCCCGTCGGCGATCAGCTCGCCGCGGTGGAGGACGGCGATACGGTCGGAGATGTCCATCACCACCTCCATGTTGTGTTCGATGAGCATCACCGAGTGATCCTCGGCCACGTCCTCGATCAGCGCGACGACCTCGTCGACGCCCTCGCTCGACACGCCGGCGGTCGGCTCGTCGAGCAGGAGCAGATCCGGGTCGCCGGCGAGCGCGACCCCGATCTCGAGGCTACGCTTCTCGCCGTGACTCAGGTTCTGCGTGACGGTCTCGGCCTCCTCGGCCAGCCCGATCCGTTCGAGGATCGCGGTCGCCTCCGCGTAGTGGTCCTCGAAGTCGGTCACGTTGCGCCACAGCTTCCACGAGTCGTTCCCGCGGCTCGCCTGCGCGGCGACGCGGACGTTCTCCAGCACCGACAGCGTCGGGAAGAGGTTCGTGATCTGGTACGACCGGTGGATCCCCGCGAGCGCCGTCTCGTCCGGCGAGGCCGTCGTGATGTCGATCGCGGAGCCGGTCCCGTCGGCACCGGCGGAGGCCGCCCCCGCGTCTCTGCCGCCCGATGGGGCGAACCGGATGCTCCCGTCGGAGGGCTCCAACACGCCCGTGAGCAGGTTGAAGAACGTCGTCTTCCCCGCGCCGTTTGGGCCGATGATCGAGCAGAGCTCGCCGGTCTCCAACGCGAAGTCGACGCCGTCGACGGCGGTGATGCCGCCGAAGCGCTTCGTGAGCCCCTCGGTCTCCAGCAGCATTACAGCGAGCAGCTCGCGTCCTCTTCGGGGACCATCACGTCCTCGGCGTCGAGCCGTTCGAGGGGCTGGCCGGGCATGATCGGCGCGCCCCAGGTGTCGGCGTACTCGTCGCTGGTCGGGACCGGCCACGCGACCGTCATCTGCGAGGCGGCCTGGTTGTTGTGTTCCTGGAAGGTGTACCCGTCCGCGCCCTTCGGCGTTTCAGCGACGGTCATGCCGCGCAGCGCCTCGGCGATGTCGGCGCCGTCCGTGGAGCCGGTCTCCGAGACGGCCTGCGAGAGCGCCGAGGCGGCGGTGAACGTCCCGGCGCTGAACAGGTCCGGCACGATGCCGTACGCGTCGATGTGTAGCTGCCGGAACTCCTCGTTGATCGAGTTCTCGTACTGGTTCCAGTGGTACCGGCTGGTGAACGGTCCGAGCCCGGCGTCCTTGATATCCTGCTCGGTGAAGCCCTCGCCCAGCGCCGACTCGATGGTCCCGCCGATGAGTTGCGTCGTCAGCAGGGCGGCGAACCCGCCGAACACCTGGACGTCGTAGGAGATCGCGGAGGTGAGGAACTGCGGCAGCGTGGACGCGGTGAAGCCGCCGACGACGCCCGTCGCGCCGTCCGACATCGCCTGTTCGAAGAGCCCGTCGAACTCGGAGTACCCGACCTCGACGAAGCGGGGTTCCAAGACCTCCACCCCGTTGTTCTCCAATACCTGAGTGTAGTTTTCCGCGACGCTCTGCCCGAACGCGTTGTCGGACGCGAACACCGCGACCGTGTCGATGTCGAAGTTCTCGGCGACGTACGTGCCGCCCGCCCGCGCGTCCATCGCGGTGTGCTCGCTCGCGCGGAACGCCATCGGGTGACAGAACTCGTCGCTCACCGTGATGCCGGCGTCGGCCGCCGGCCCGATCAGGTAGGGGATGTCCGTCTCGTCGACGACGGTGTTGATGAGCCGGCGCGCGCTGTCGGAGGAGGTCCCGCCGAACAGGATGTCGACCTCCTCTTCCAAGACGAGGTCGGTCGCGACGCTCTGGGCCGTATCCGGACTGAAGCCGGTGTCCTCGACGATGATCTCGTAGGTCGGGCCGCCCTCGGGCTCGACCGTGTACGTGCCCGGCGTCGCCTCCTCGACGGGGTCGAGGTCGTGCTTGTACGCCAACCCGGAGTAGAACCCGCGGAGGCTGATCTGCCCGTAGTACTTGAGGTCGCCGGAGGTCGGCTGGAGCGCCCCGATCCGGACCGTCTCGCCGGAGAGGTCGCCGCCGTCTCCGCCGTCGCCCCCGTCCGAGCCGTCCCCGCCGTCGGAGCCATCTCCCCCGTCTCCGCCGGAACAGCCGGCCAGCCCGGTGATTCCGGCCGCGCCGACCGCGGCGCCGGTTCGTCGCAGATACGCTCGCCGTGTGTGTTCGTCTCGCATACAGTGTTCGACACCGGACACCAGCATGAAGGGCCGAGTTAAGATGTTAACAGACCGCGGGGTGTCGAGGGAATACGCCGAAAACGGGCACCGAAACCGCGGTTTCCGAACGACGAGCCGTCGGTCCGACGACCGCGGCGCCTCGGTCGTGTCGCCGCGTCCCCGGTCTACTCCAGCCCGTCGAGCGCGGCGACGACGCTGCGGAGCAACTTCTTCTCGCCGCGGCGCATGTTCTTCGAGACGGCCGCGGTCGAGACGTCGAACTCGTCCGCGAGCGTCGACAGCGTCGCCTCGCGGGGCGACTCGAAGTAGCCCGCGTCGGCGGCCGTCTCGATGGTCTCGCGCTCGACGTCGGTCAGGTCGCGGCACGCGTCCAGCATCGTCGAGGCCGCGTTCGCGTTCCGCATCGTGTCGAACAGCGCCTCCATCGAGAGCTCGGACCGGTCCTCGACGACGAACTCGTTGCCCTTCTCTAAGTCGTGGAGCGCCGCTTCCGTCGTCGCCTCGTCGTCGAACCCGACCTGCCAGCGCTCGGACCCGTCCTCGATCAGGAACGGGCCCGTGATGTAGCCGCCGTGGTCGGTTATCGTCGACATCGCGTTCGTCTCCTCGATGACGGTCCGGATGATCGCCGTCCCGTCCTGCTTCGAGAACAGCCGGTACTCGGCCATGTTCTCGTGGTCGCGGAGGGCGGTGAGCCCCTCGCCGAGCTCGTAGCGGTCCGGCGACTCGACGAGCAGCCGCGTCTCCAGCTGCTCCGCCGCGGTGTCCAGCTGCCAGTGCATAGCGGAGAAGGAGACGTCGTGGTCCGCGGAGGTGTCGATGAACGGGCAGTCGAACTGCTCCATATCCATCGTGACGTCGAGCATGACACGACCTTATCCCCCGCGTATATAACGGTTGTTCCTGTGGAACGCTCAGTGAAGACTCAAAACCTTGTTTGGCACGCCATAACAGCCGTCGCCCCCGGTGTCTCGGTCGACCTCGTCACTGCGTACGCGCGACCCCTCGCAGACGCAGATTGCGCCCGAGGAGCCTGAAACGCTGTTTGATCGCGACCCCTCTGTCACCGATCGGGTCGCCGACCGACCGATCGTCTTCGGGACACGTCGGGCGAACACGGACAGTCGGGGCCCCACGGCCGATGCGCGAGGGTGTGAACGCCTTCCTTGAGGCGCTTGGCATCAGCTTCCGACGGGACGCACGAAGCCGCGGTCCACGGATCAACAAGCTCGACGGTCAACTTGATCGCGAGCAGAAGCCCCGCGGCGAGTACTACGATGATTCCTGAACGACCGGGTGGGTCGTGATCAGGGGGTACTGACAGTGTAGCTCGCCCGATACAGTGTCCCGTCGTAGACGACCATTGCCTCACTACCCGACAGGTCAACGAGATCAACCGATTCGGGGTCGCTATCAGAGGCGAACAGGCGCACAACGAGCGTCCGGTACGCCGATGACGCGTCGTCGATCGGCTGATCGTGGCCGTACTCTTGATCGATTGCCGCCTGAAGAATATCGTGTTGGCGGTCGGTGAGCGTCGACGCTTCGAGTTTTACGGCGTCCGTCCGAGACCGCGTAAGGACATCGGATACATAGGCCTCTTCTGAGGTGGCGACCGTCGAGCCTTCGAGTCTGTAGCTGTGTAAGCGCGTCTCGGTCGCCTCGCCGGTAACTGAGAGCCGGAGCTGTCCGTCTCCGTAGCGGACGGTATCATACTCGGGAGTCGGAACGACCAGCGACTCCGTTGGTCCGCTTGGTGTCGCCGGATAGACCAGTCCCCCATCGCCGGAGACGCGTCCCTCGGTCCGGGAGAGTCTCCGCCAGAGTTCGTTTATGAGACCGGTTCGGAGGGCGCTTCGATCAACCGCCGGGAGGGCATCGAAAGAGACCGTCTCATCGTCGTCGACCGAGGTCGTCGCCGGGACTGTCGCCTCGAATTCGATCGGATAGGCCATCGCCGGCGTATGCCCCGTCGTTTCGTGAGTGAGTTCGTAGAACGCTCCGTCCTGCTGGACGATCTCTCCTTCGGCAACCAGCGTGTCGGCAGCGGTATAGGACGCCGATCCGTCGTCGAGTACACGCCGAACAAGGGTGTGTCCGTACGGGCCGAGCGCACGAACTGTCACCGGCGTGGTGGTCCGCTCGGCGACGGTCGAGGGGGTCTGGGCGCGCAATGACAGCGATCCGATCTTGTCGTGCGCGGGCCCGAATATCGGTCTCACACACCCCGCGGTCGCGATGAGTCCGCTGGTCGCAAGGAGGGCACGACGTGTGGAGGACATACACCGGTTGTCTACTCCGAGTTTCAAAAAAAATTGTTACTGCTCACTCCGAGCGAGGCGCTCTCCGCCCGCCAGCCCCGCTCCGAGCCGATCTCCTCGCCTCGCCTACTCGCCGAACCGCTCTTTCAGCGCCGCGCGGTCGATCTTCGACGGGCCGGAGGTCGGCATCTCGTCGACGAACGCCAGCGCCTTCGGGACCGCGTACCGGGCGACCCGCGAGGCGAGGTGCGACTCCACGTCGTCGAGCGAGAGCGACTCGTCGCCGACGAGTATCGCCTTCCCGACCGTCCCCCAGCGCTCGCTCGGAACGCCGATCACGACCGCCTCCTCGATCCGCGGGTGGTCGGTGAGCGCGTCCTCGACGCGGGGCGGGTAGACGTTCTCGCCGCCCGAGACGAACATGTTCTTCTTGCGCCCCTCGATGTGGTAGTAGCCGTCCTCGTCGACGCGCGCGAGGTCGCCGGTCGACACCCAGTCGCCGAACGTCTCGGCCGTCTCCTCCGGTTCGTCCCAGTATCGGTCCGCGGCGGCCGGCCCGGCGAGCTCCAGTTCGCCGACGGTGCCGTCGGGCACGGGACCGTCCTCGTCGACGACGCGCGCGTCGACCGCGAGCGCCGGGACGCCGACGCTCCCGGTCTTCTCCGGCGGGAAGTCGTCGGGCATCGCGAAGTTGTTCGGTCCGCATTCGGTGAGGCCGTACCCCTGCGATATCTCGACGCCGCGGTCCCGCCACGCGGCGATGACGCTCTCGCGGCAAGGGCCCCCGCCGCTCTTCACGAAGCGGAGCGAGGAGAGGTCTGTGGCGTCCCACTCGTCGTGGCGGGCCATCATCCGCAACACCGCCGGGACCGCGACGAGCGTCGTCGCCGACTCGCGCTCGACGTCGCGCAGGACGCGGCCGGGGTCGACCTCCGGGCTCAGGAGGATCCGCCCCCCCATCTGGAAGAAGGGGACCGTCAGCACGTTCCAGCCGCCGGTGTGGAACATCGGGAACACCATCGGCGTCACGTCGTCCTCGCGGAGCCCCCACGCGGTGATCGTGTTGAACGCGTTCCAGCGGATCGCGCCGTGACTGATTACCGTCTCCTTCGGCGTGCCCGTCGAGCCCCCGGTGTGTAAGAGGAGGTGCGGGTCCGCGAGCGACACGTCGGCGGTTTCGACGGGCGAGCCGTCCCCGGGCAGATCCCGCGTGTACGGGCGCCACGCGTCGTCGCCGTCGGTCGGGATCGAGCGGACCGCGGGCTCGACGTCCGCCCGCTCTAACGCGTCGATGACGTCGCCGCCGAACGGGGCCTCGACGAGGAGCAACTCGGGGTCGACGGTGCCCAACACCGCGGCGAGGTCGCGCTCCGCGAGGCGGTGGGAGAGCGGCGCCAGCACCGACCCGGTCTTCCCGGTCGCGAAGTACAGGTCGACGAGCTCGACGCGGTTCCGGGAGACGACGGCGACGCGGTCGCCCGCCTCGACGCCGGCGTCGCGGAGGAAGCGCGCGGTCCGGTTGGCGCGCTCGTCCAGCTCCGCGTAGGTGTACTCGGCGTTCGCGGCCGTGTCGGTGACGGCGACGCGGTCCGGCGAGAGCCGCGCGCGGCGGGCCGACAGCGAGCCGACCCAGTCGTACCCCCGGTCGCCGTGCGGGTGCGGTCGCGGGTCGGACTCGGCGCCGACCTCCTCCGTACGGTCGTCTCCCCGCGGATCGTTTCCGGTCGCCATCTCAGGCGACCCCGCCGAGGAAGGCCCGGATTCGGTCGTTGACGCGCTCGCGCTCCTCGACGAAGAAGAGGTGCGGCCCGCCGTCGAACAGGTCGACCTCCGCGTGCGGGAGACGCTCGGCGAGCAGCTCCGCGTTCTCGACCGGCAGCACGCGGTCCGCCGTCCCGTGGAGGACGAGCGCCGGGACGGACAGGTCGCCGATCCGGTCGCTCGCGTCGAACGCCGCCACCGCGGCCGCCTGCGCCTCGCGGCCGGTCGGGGTCGCGTCGCCCGTCAGCCGCCAGTCGACGATCCGGTCGACGAGTTCGGGCTCGCGGTCGTAGAAGCCGTCGGAGACCGCCGGCTCCATCAGGTAGCGGATCCGTTCGCGGGCGTCGGCGTCCTCGGGCGCGGAGAAGATGTGCTCTTGCACCTCGGGCGGGGTCGGTGCCGCGTCGTCGCCCCCGGGAGAGGTACACAGCAGCGTCAGCGAGGCGACCCGGTCGTCGGAGAGGGCCAACTCCTGCGCGATCATCCCGCCCATCGACGCGCCGCAAACGTGGGCCGCCTCTACGCCGCGGTCGTCGAGGACCGCGGCCGCGTCGGCCGCCATCTCGGCGACGGTGTACGGCCCGTCCGGCACGTCCGAGTCTCCGGTCCCGCGGTTGTCCGGCCGGAGCACCTCGTAGTCGTCGGCCAGCGCCTCGGCGAGCCACCGCCACATCCACCGGCCGTACCCGAGCCCTTCGAGCAGCAGCACGGTCGGTTCCCCGGGATCCCCGTCGACGGCGTAGTCTATCGTCACGCCGTCCCGTGTCACGGTTGGCATACTCGGATCGACCACGCCGTCCCTCATCAACCCGGGCGTTAACGTTTCAACCGTCTCCCGGTCGGACCGGCGCGAGCGACGCGGTACACACTCAAGTCCCTCCCGGGCGACCGCCCCGCATGGACGACGCCGCCTTCCTCTTCGTCTCGGCCGACGCCGCGCTGATCGCCGATCTGGCGTGGCAGGTTCACCGCGAGGGCCACGACGTGAAGTACTACGTCGAGGCCGAAAGCGACCAGTAGATCGGCGACGGGTTCGTCCCGAAGACTGACGACTGGCGCGCCGAGGTCGACTGGGCCGACGTGACCGTCTTCGACGACATCTGGGTCGGTTCCGGCGTCGGTACGTGCGAACCCGCCTAGGAACGACGCGAACAGGGGGAGGCCGTCGTCGGCGGGACGCCGAACACCGACCGCCTCGAAGAGGACCGCGGCTACGCGACGGAGGTGCTCGAAGACCACGGCGTCAACACGGTCGAACACCACGTGTTCCGCGAGTTCGACGCCGGTATCCAGCAGGTCCAACGGAACCCCGGATCTTACGTGATCAAACCGCTCGGCGAGGTACAAAACGTCAAGCGCCTGCTGTACGTCGGCGACGAGGACGACGGGGGCGACGTGGTCGACGTCCTCCGCGCGTACAAGGAGGCGTGGGGGAACCGGATGTAGGGGTTCCAGCTCCAGCGGAAGGTCGAGGGCGCCGAGGTGGCGATCTGCGGCTTCTTCGACGGGAACGAGTTTGTCGACCGCGTCAACTTCAACTTCGAGCACAAGAAGCTGTTCCCGGGGAACATCGGGCCCTCGACCGACGAGATGGGGGCCTCGATGTTCTGGGCGGGACGGAACAGGCTCTTTCGAGAGACGTTCGGGAAGCTCGAAGGGTGGCTCGCCGACGAGGGGTACGTCGGGAGCATCGACATCAACTGTATCGTCAACGAGACGGGGATCTACCCGCTGGAGTTCACGCCGCGGTTCGGATACCCGACGATCGCCCTCCAGGAGGAGTCGATCGAGTCGTCGACGGCCGAGTTCTTCCACGACCTCGCGCACGGCGACAAGCCCGAGCCCGACCTCCACGACGGCTACCAGATCGCCGTGCGAGTCGTGCTGCCGCCGTTCCCGTTCGACGACGAGCAGACGTACGACGAGAACTCGCGGAACGCCGCCGTCGTCTTCGACGCCGCGGACAGAGCGGGGATCCACATCGAGGACGCGAAGCGGGTCGACGGCCAGTGGCGTGTCGCCGGCGAGAGCGGGATGCCGATCGTCGTCACCGGGAAGGGAGAGACGATGGGGGCGGCGCGCAAACGGGCGTACGGGCGCATCGACGACGTCGTGATGCCGAAATGTACTACCGCGACGACATCGGCGAGCGCTGGATCGACGGCGACGGCGACCGGCTTCAGGCGTGGGGGTACCTCGGCCCGTGACGCGCGGGTCGGTCCGACCGGCACCCGAGACGGGGCCGCGAGGCTCCACGAGTTTTTAACGGTCCGGCGCAACTACACGTGGTATGCCGAAGTACTCGACGGGCGGCGGCGGCGGCGGCGACGACGGCGACGCGTGCGAGCTCTGCGGGCGCGAGACCGCGGACCTCCGCAAGGCGACGGTCGCCGGCGCCAAGCTGCTCGTGTGTTCGAACTGCCGCCCCCACGACGACGCCGGCAACGCCCCCAGCGACCGCGGCGGTCCGAGCGGCGGGTCGCGGGGCGGGAGCCCCGGCGGCGCCGGCTCCGAGTCGCAGCCGACGGAGAGCCGGAACAAGGAGCTCGCCCGGAAACAGGCGAAGATGTACGACTCCGCGACCGGCGACTCGAAGCGCTGGGAGGAGGAGGGGACGAGCTACGAGTCGGACCGGCTGCCGTACCTCGTCTCCGGCTACGGGGACGTCGTCACCGAGGCGCGGCAGGACGCCGGGCTGACGGTCGAGGAGGTCGCGGCCGAGTTGGAAGTCGACGAGGACGACCTCCTCGCGGTCGAGGACGGCCGGGCCGCGACCGCCAACGTCGGCGGCTCTGTCGTGCGCGCGCTCGAAGAGCGATTCGGGATCGACGTCGTCGACGAGTGACTCTGACCGAGACGCGCGGATGAAGGCGATCAAAGACAGCGTCCACGGGCACGTCCGGCTCGGCGACCTCGCCGCCGAGCTGGTCGACACCCCCGCGTTCCAGCGGCTGCGACACATCAAGCAGCTCTCCACGGTCCGGCTCGTCTACCCCTCCGCGAACCACACGCGGTTCGAACACAGCCTCGGCGTCTACCACCTCGCGGGCCGCGCGGTCGATGGACTCGGCGTCGACGGCGACACCGCCGCGCACGTCCGCGCCGCGGCGATGCTCCACGACGTGGGACACGGCCCGTACGGGCACCAGACCGAGGGGATCATCCGGCGCGCGACCGGCCGCGACCACGACGACGTGGGGTGGCTGCTCACCGACGCCGACCGCGAGGTCTGTCAGGTCCTCGAACGCAACGGGCTCGACCCTGAGCGCGTCGCCGGCCTCATCGACGGCGCGGGCGCGCTCGGCCCCCTCGTCTCGGGCGAGCTCGACGTGGACCGCATGGACTACCTCGTGCGCGACGCCCACCACACGGGCGTCCCGTACGGCACCGTCGACACCGGCCGGCTCGTCACGGAGCTCCGGCTGGTCGGCGGGGACGGGGCCGGCGGGTCGGCCGACCTCGTCTCGGACCCGGGCCACGCTGTCGACCTCGTCTTGGACGAGGGGAACGTTGCGACCGCGGAGAGT
Organism: Halorubrum sp. C191; assembly: GCF_002727095.1. Classification (NCBI taxonomy): domain Archaea; kingdom Methanobacteriati; phylum Methanobacteriota; class Halobacteria; order Halobacteriales; family Haloferacaceae; genus Halorubrum; species Halorubrum sp. C191. The sequence goes on from NZ_NHNZ01000025.1 coordinate 86,401, forward strand.
TTGCTCGTCGCGCGCTCGCTGATGAACGCCGTCGTCTACCGCCACCACGTCTCCCGCGTGGCGGGCGCGATGCTGGAGCGCGCCTGCGAGCGCTACCTCGGCCGGACCGACACCGACGCGGCGGCGTTCCGCCGGATGGCGGACCACGACCTCCTCGTCGAACTCCGCGAGCGCGTGCCGGCGCTCGGCGAGCGCATCGAGCGGCGCGACCTCTACAAGCGGGCGGTGTGGGCGGGGATCGACGAAGTGCCGGCTGGCACGGTCGACGCGGGGCGCGCCGAGGAGCGGACCGCCGAACGCGAGATCGCGGACGCCGCGGGGGTCGACCGCGACGCGGTGATCGTGGACATTCCCTCGCGACCGACCCTCAAGGAGTCCGGCTCCGCCGTCGTCGTCGACGGCGTCCCGCAGCGGTTGGAGGACGCCTCCGAACTCGTCACCGGGCTCCGCGCCGCCGAGCGCCGCCGCTGGACGCTCGGCGTCTACTGTCCCGCGGAACGCGTCGACCCGGTCGCGACCGCGGCGCGGGAAGTATTGGGACTGCGCGCGACGGAGCGGCCCGCTCCCTGACCCCCGCCGACGGCGACGCCCCGGGGCTCGGGCGCCGCGGCGTGCTCTCGCTTCCGCCGCGACCGCGCGCTCAGTTTCGCCGCCCCTGATCGCACACCGCGGGCGTCACTCTTCGTTCGGTCCCGGAACCGCCAACACGGGTCGGTCGGCGTTCAACACGAGCGCCTGCGTCGTGCTGCCGAAGACCACCTTGCCGGCCGGACTCCGCTTGCGCCCGGACACGCAGATGAGGTCTGCGTCGATGTCGGTCGCGGCCGCGAGGATCTCCTCGCCCGGATCGCCGCTGGCCTCGTAGTGGACGCAGTTCACGCCGGCGTCCTCCAGAATCTCCCGGGCGCGCCGCACGGTCCCGATCTGGTGGACCGACGCGCCTTCCGGGTTGTCTCGGAACACGTGACAGAGGTGCGCGGTCACCTCGTCGGGATCGCCCGGGAGGTCGATCACCGCCTCGGCCTGTGCGATCGCTCGCGGCTCGTCGTCGAGTCCGATGCCGAGCAACACGTCGTACATACGCGGCACTTCGCACGGTCGCCTCATAAACCGTGCCACGGATTCGCGGCTGACGGGAGCCGACCGGCGGCTTCCGGCGCCGCCGCGGCGGGAGCGACACTCACAGCCTTTTACCGGTTGCCGCCGAAGCCGGACGCATGATCACGGTCAAGGACACCGTCCACGACCACATCGAGATCGACGGTGTCGCCGCGGACCTCGTCGACACCCCCGCCCTCCAGCGGCTCCGCCACGTCAAACAGCTCGGCACGGTCCAGCTCGTCTACCCCTCCGCGAACCACACGCGGTTCGAACACAGCCTCGGCGTCTACCACCTCGCGAGCCGCGCGCTCGACCACCTCGGGATCGAGGGGAAGCGCGCCGACCGCATCGAGGCGGCGGCGATGCTCCACGACGTGGGGCACGGCCCGTTCAGCCACAACCTCGAATCGCTCACCCACCGCCGGACCGGGAAGTACCACGACGACGTCGACGAGCTGCTCGCGACCGGCGCGGTCGGCGAGGTGCTGCGCGACCACGACCTCGACCCGGACCGGATCGCCGACATCGTCGCCGGCGAGGGGCCCTACGCCGGGCTCGTCTCGGGCGAGCTCGACGTGGACCGCATGGACTACCTCGTGCGCGACGCCTACCACACCGGCGTCCCGTACGGCACGATCGACACCGAGCGGTTCGTCCGTGAGCTGACGTTCGTCGAGCGCGGCGAGGTCGCGGACGGCGGGGAGAGCGCCGCCACCGACGGCGACACCCCGGACCGCCGCGGCCCGGAGCTCGTCTTGGACGAGGGGAACGTCCAGACCGCCGAGAGCCTGCTCCTCGCCCGCGCGCTGATGAACCCGGTCGTCTACACCCATCACGTCGCGCGGATATCGAAGGCGATGCTGCGTCGGGCCGCGAGCGAACTCCTCGACGCGACCGCGACGACGGCGGCCGAGCTGCGCCGGATGGACGACCACGACTTCCTCGCCGCGATCCGCGACTGCCCGGGGACCGCGGAGCTCTCCCGGCGGTACGACGAGCGCGACCTGTACAAGCTGGCGGTGTGGGCCGAGTACGACGACGTGCCGGAGCGGGTCCACGAGGCGGACCGCGCGGCCGAGACGGCGCTCGAACGCGAGATCGCCGCGGAGGCAGGCGTCGCCCGCGACCACGTGATCCTCGACGTGCCCCCCGAGCCGACAATGCGGGAGTCGACCGCGCGCGTCACCGTCAACGGCGAGATCCGGCGGCTGGAGCGCCAGTCGCCGCTCGTCTCCGCGCTCCGGACCGCCCAGCGCAACCAGTGGCGCCTCGGGGTGTACGCCCCGGCACCGGCCACCGACCGCGTCGGCCGCGCGGCCGCGGACGTGCTCGGCCTCGACCCGGACGGGCTCGTGACCGAGGTGCGCGGCGCGATGCCGACGACGCTCGACGAGTTCGAGTGAGGTTTATGCCGTCGCCGACCGATCCGCCGGCGTGACCGACGACCACCGCGAGAACCGCCGGCTCTGGAACGAGTGGAGCGACGCGTTCCAGGCGCTGTGGAACGCCGACACGGACGAGTCCGGAGTTCCGCCGGTCCCGACGCCCTTCGACCCGGACAGCCACGCGGCGGCCGGCTCGGAGTTCCCGCCGCCGATAGCGGGCGCGGACGTCGTCGAACTCGGCTGCGGCGGCGGCCAGGGGAGCGTGGGGACGGCGCTGGCGGGCGCCGACCGCGTGGTCGGCGTCGACATCGCCGAGGGGCAGCTCGATCACGCGCGCCGGCTCCGCGACTACTACGGCGTCGACGCCCGGTTCCTCCAGGGTGACGTGACCCGGATCCCGCTCGCAGACGACGCGTTCGACGCGGCGTTCTCCGAGGCGGCGTTCCAACTCGTCGCGGACCTCGACGCCGCGGTGCGCGAGGCGCGTCGCGTCCTCCGGCCGGGCGGCGCGTTCTACCTGTCGGTGATGCACCCGTTCCGGGAGCTGATCGACCCGGAAACCGGAACGATCGACAGGGGGTATCACGCGCCGCCGCGGCGGGAGATCGAGATCGACGAGTCGTACGATGCCGACCTCGTCGCCTTCGACCGGTCGGTCTCCGAGCTCCACCGCGCCCTCGTTGACGCGGGGTTCGACGTCGAGCGCGTTGTGGAGCCGGAGCCCGCGGGCGGCGAGACGACAAGCGAGGGCGACGCCGCGTCGGCCGCCGAGCCACGGGCGCTCCTCCCGGACACGCTCGGGTTCTGGGCGCGGCTCGACGCGCCCTGACGCCCCTCCTCGGAGGTGCCGCCGCTCGGTGCCGCTCCCACGACGTTTTCCCCGCGGCGCGACGAGCCTCCGGTATGTATCTTGAAGGGACGATCCTCGTCGGCCCCGACTTCGAGCCGGTCGAGGGCCGGGTCGTCGTCGCGGACGGCGAGGTCGTCCGGGTCGAGGAGGCGACCGTCGAGAGCGACGACGTGATCCTCCCGGCGTTCGTCAACGCGCACACCCACATCGGCGACTCGATCGCCAAGGAGGCGGGCGCGGGCCTCTCACTCGACGAGCTGGTCGTGCCGCCGGACGGGCTGAAACACCGGCTCCTCCGGGCGGCCGACCGCGGGCAGAAGGTGGCCGCGATGGCGCGCACGCTGCGGTACATGGAGTCGACCGGCACGGGGACGTTCCTCGAGTTCCGCGAGGGGGGCGTCGACGGCGTCGCCGCGCTCCGCGACGCGGTCGCCGGAGCGGGCGTTCCGTTCGGCGAGCGGGCGATCGACCCGGTGGTCTTCGGGCGCGACGACCCCGACGTGCTCTCCGTCGCTGACGGGTACGGCGCCTCCGGCGCCCGCGACGCCGACTTCGACGCGGTCCGGACGGCGACGCGGGACGCAGGCAAGCCCTTCGGGATCCACGCCGGGGAGCGCGACGCCGACGACATCAACGCCGCGATGGACTTAGCGCCCGACTTCCTCGTCCACATGGTCCACGCCGAGCCGATCCACCTCGAACGGCTCGACGACCGCGGGACGCCGGTCGTCGTCTGCCCCCGGTCGAACCTCGTCACCAACGTCGGCGTGCCGCCGATCCGCGAGCTGAGCGAGCGAACGACCGTCGCCCTCGGCACGGACAACGTGATGACCGACTCGCCCTCGATGTTCCGCGAGATGGAGTTCGCGGCGAAGCTGTCCGACCTCCCGGCCCGAGCGATACTGCGCATGGCGACGGCCAACGGCGCGGAGATAGCCGGGGTGGACCGCGGCGTGATAGAGCCCGGTGCCGACGCCTACCTGCTCGTCCTCGACGGCGACTCCGACAACCTCAGCGGCGCGCGCGACCTCGTCCGCGCGGTCGTCAGGCGGGCCGGACAGGCAGACGTCTCGCGGGTCGTCATCGGCGGCAGGCAGGTCGTCCCCCGCGACGACTGAATCGCGCTCTCGCGTTCCGCCGCGACTCCTCGCTCGCTCCGCTCCCGGTCCGATTCCGCACCGCGCCGACGGGATGAAATGGCTTCCGAGCGTACGACCGCGCGATGACGACGCTCTCGTTGCTCGCCGGACTCGCGCTTGGACCGATCGTCGGTCTCGTCGCGACGCTCGCGATGGATCAGGTGATGCCTCGGCTCCCCGAGGGGACGACGGCCCCGAAGGTCGCCGCCGGCGTGCTCACGGACACGCCGGTCGACGACGCGCCCGAGCGGCTGGCGACGTGGGTCCACTACGTCGCCGGCGGCGGCTCCGGCCTGCTGTTCGTCGGGCTGGCGGCCGCGACCGGGTCGCTGCTCGGTCTCGGTCCCCTCGTGGCCGTCGCGGTCGCCGGGGTCGTCCAGCTCGCGCTGATGGTCGGCTTCTTCGCGCTCGTCCCGCTGCCGCGCGCGTCGGGGCTCCCGCGTCAGCGGCTCGGTCGGGTCCGGCGCGACTGGGTCGTCTCCGCGGCGGCGTACGTCGTCGTCGCCGCCGCGATCGTCGGGGTCGCGACCGGGATCTGAGCGGCGGTCGCCGGCGGTGACGCGGCGGCCGCGTCCCGGGAGAGAAACGGTTTAGTCGCTGGCTCCGGCCGGATCGGGTATGCACGCAATCACTCGATCCGGGTGGATCGAGGTCATCTCGGGGTCGATGTTCTCGGGCAAGACGGAGGAGCTGCTCCGCCGGCTCCGGCGGTCCGAGATCGCCGGCCAGTCGGTCGCCGTCTACACGCCCGCGATCGACGACCGCTACGGCGAGGCGACGATCGGGAGCCACACGGGCCGGCAGTGGGAGGCGACCGTCGTCGACAACGAGGGGGACGGGCCGCTCGACATCCTCGACGACGACCCCGCCGAGGTCGTCGCGATCGACGAGGCGAACTTCTTCTCGGACGCGCTCGTCGAGGTCTGTAACGCCCTCGCGGACCGCGGCAGCCGCGTGATCGTCTCGGGCACCGACCAGACGTTCCGCGGCGAGCCGTTCGAGCCGCTCCCGCAGCTCATGGCGACCGCCGAGTACGTCGACAAGCTCCAGGCCATCTGCTCGGTCTGCGGCGAGCCCGCCTCTCGGAACCAGCGGCTCATCGAGGGGGAGCCCGCCCACGTCGACGACCCGACGATACTCGTCGGCGCCGAGGAGTCCTACGAGGCGCGGTGCCGCGACTGCCACGTCCTCCTGACCGGCGACCGCCCCGACGCGGAGCGACCGTTCGACTGCCCGGAGGCGGACTCCGCGAACGACTGAGCCGGTCCCGCGACGCCGCCCCCCGACGGTGGGGACGAACCGCGGCTCAGTCGGGCCCGTTCGCCAGCCGATAGGCCCAGAGGTGGCCGCCGCCGTCCGGCAGATCGATCGGTCGGTACGTCCGAATCAGCGCGGTTCCGTCGGCGAGCGCCAGCCGCTCGTCGTCGACCGGCTGCCGGGCGTCGACGATCCGCTCGATCCCGTCGACGAACCCCGCCGGATCGGCGAACCGCCTGCTCAGTTGGACGGCGAGTTCCCGGCAGTCGCGCCCGGCGGCGGCCTCCGGGTCGCCGTCGATGTCAAACAGCTCGTACACCCGCTCGTTCGCGCGTATCACGCGCCTGTCCCCGTCCTCGACGAGCATCCCGACGGGGAGCGCGTCCAGCGCGGTCGACAGGACGGCGTTCGTCCGCTCGATCTCGCGCTTCCGGGCCTCCGCCTCGGTGACGTCCTCGAACTGTGAGAAGACGCCGATCACCGCTCCGTCCTCGTCGGTCACCACCTGGTTGTGCCACGCGCAGCGGATCCGCTCCCCGTCGCTGCGGACGTTCTCGTTGACGCTCTGGTACCCGCCCTTATTCGCGAGCAGGTCGCGTTCGAGCACCGCGACGTGTCGGCGTTCCGTCTCGGGAACGAACGGGAGCCACGTCCCGCCGAGGAGTTCGGACTCCTCGTAGCCGAGGATCTCCTCGGCGGCGGGGTTCACCCGAACGATCCGGAACTCGTTGTCGTACTCGATCGTTCCCAGCGGTGACTGGCCGATGAACCGCGACAGCCGCTCTTGGCTCGCGGCGAGCGCGGCCCGCGACCGGTGTTGGTCGACGGCGTTGCGGACGCGGTTGGCCAACACCTCGTACTGGTCGTTTCCCCCGCGCTTCTGGATGTAATCGGTCGCGCCGACGGAGATGGCCTCGCTCGCTATCTCCTCGCTCCCCTTCCCGGTGAACAGGACGAACGGGGTGTCGACGCCGTTGTCGCGGGCGCGCTGGAGGAAGGCCAACCCGTCGGTCTCGGGCATGTCGTAGTCGGAGACGACGCAGTCGATCGGCGCCGACCCCAGCGCGTCGAGGGCGTCCTCGACGCTCGTCTCGGAGCTGACCTCGAACGTCTCGTCGATCCGTTCGAGATACGTCGCGGTCAGATCGAGGAAGGCCGGGTCGTCGTCGACGTGGAGGACGCGGACCGTCGACGGGTCGTCCGACTTGGGGTCCGCTGGAGGCCCCGTCATGCGCACCCATACCGCGACCTGCGCAATATACGTTCGGATCCGTTTATCAAACGGTTCGGGCGGGCGGTCGGCTCACTCCGCGGCCGCTTGGTCGTCCCCGTGCCTGCCTGCGATCGCCGGGTCGGATTCGGGCTCGTCCGCCGCCGTCGAGTCGTCGACCGGGAAATCCCCGTCCGCGGTCGCGAGCCGGAACAACCCCACGAGCGCGCCGGCCGCGATCAGCGTTCCCTCGACCTTCGCGGCCGCGTACACCCACTCGCGCGGCTCCGCCTCGCCGGCGTTCCGGTAGAGCGCGCGGGTCCAGAGCGCGACGACGCGGCGCGGCGCGACGGCCTCGATCAGTCCGCCGAGTCCGGCCACCAACAGCAGTAGCGCTTTCATACGCCCCCTTCGTCGGGGGCCCTCAAAAGCGGCCCGGGGACTGCGGCGTCGTTCGGCGTCGGTCCCTCAGCCGTCCGCTACCGGCTCAGCGGCGTCGAGATACCGCCGACAGGTCGCGGCCGCCCACTCCCGCACCGCGGCGTCCCTCGTCCACAGCAGGGCGGCGACCCCCGCTCCGTCGATCAGCCCGACGGCCGCGCGGTCGTCGGCGAGGACGACCGCGATCGGGGACTCGCCCTCGTGGCGGTACGCGTCGACGCCGCGGTCGGCGAGCGCGCGGCGGACGACCGCCCCCGTCGTTCCGGTGAGGCGGTCGGCCGCGGAACCGGTGAACACGACGCGGCCCTCGCTCGGCGCGGTCGCGTCGGCGGCGGCGCCGGATTCGTGCGCCTCGTCTCCCGCCGATAGCGACGCGTTCAGTCGCCCGGCGAGGTCGGCGTCGAACCGCGGCACGACCGCGACGACGCTGTCGGACCCACCGATCAGCTCGGCGAGTCGGCCCACGGGCGTCGTCGAACCTTCCGGCTCGTCGGCGCCGTTCGCCGAGCCGCTCGCGCGTTCGACGATCGCGGTCCGATCGCCGAGGCCCGCGGGGTCGCAGTCGACTGCGCGCGCTACGATCGACCGGAGGACCGCCGCGGGCGACGCGGAGCCGTCGTCGCTCACGCGTCTCGCTCGTCCGCGGCGGTCGCGTCGCTCTCGCCGCCCGGCCACCTGTCCGGCGCGTCCGGGCGCGTCGGGTACGACTGCCGGCCGCCGCTCGCCTTCCGCGCGAGCAGCCGCGCGGTGGCGCGCCGGCGGTCGTCCGGGCGCTCCGCCGTGGTCTCGTCGTAGTAGCGCACGCTCAAGGCCAGTCCGGCGCGGAGCAGCTCGTTGGCCGCGAACCGGTATCGGTCGTCGCTCGGTCCCGACGGCGACGGGTCCGCCGACCGGAGGTGCCCCTCCACGAAGAGGTAGCCGCCCGGCGCGAGCGCCTCGACGAGGTCCGCGAACCGACCGAGCGCGTGGAAGAAGCTCATCGTGATCACGTCGTACGCCTCCGTCGGGAAGCCGTACGTCGAGACGTCGGCGCGGACCGCCTCGATCCGCCCGCCGATCCCGCGCTCGGCGGCGCGGTCGCGGACGACGCGGAGCCCCTCCGCCGACGCGTCGAGCGCGTCCACCTCGCGTCCGCGGTCCGCGAGGAACACGGCGTTGCGGCCGGTCCCCGCAGCCACGTCGAGCGCGCGACCGTCGGGGAGCGACGGCTCGTAGGCGCGAAGCACGGGGGACGGCTCCGGCGCGCGCGGGTACTCGCCCGACGCGAATCGCTCGTCCCAGTCGGTGTCGGTCACGGGCGCCCTTCGCCGCGCCGCGGCGTAAACCTCAGGGGCGTCTCGCCCGGACTGCGGGTATGAACGAGACCGAGGCCCCCGCCGAGCGACTGAACGCGCTCCTCGGCGACCGCGATGAGACGCTCGCGACCGCGGAGTCGCTCACCGGCGGGCTGGTCGGATCGCGGGTGACGGACGTGCCGGGCGCGAGCGCCTACTTCGACCGCGGCTTCGTGACGTACACCTACGACGCGAAACGCGAGCTGCTCGGCGTTTCCCGCGAGTCGCTCGACGCCCACGGCGCCGTGAGCGACCCCGTCGTCCGCGAGATGGCGGCGGGCGCCCGAGACCGGGCGAACGCGGACTGGGCGGTCGCGACGACCGGTATCGCCGGCCCGACGGGCGGCACCGACGAGAAGCCGGTGGGTCTCGTCCACTTCGGCGTCGCGCACGCCGCCCCGTGGGGAACCGGGGAGTCGTTCGTCCGGACCGTGCGGGCCGTCATCGACGGCGACCGCGACGCGGTGAAGCGGGGCGCCGCCGAGCGCGCGCTCGACGCGCTCGTCCGTGCGATCGAGGACGCCGACGGCTGAGCGACTGGGGACGCCGACGGCTGAGCGACCGAGGACGCCGCTCTCCTCGTCGTCGAGACGGTGTCCCGGCGATCGTCGGTGCCGGTGGCCGTCGTCCGGTGAAGCGTTCGCGCCGTCAGTCGATGTAGGCGTTCCCGACGACGGCGACGAGCAGCGCCACGATCACGATCCACGTGAGCGGTTCGACCGCGAGGAGGCGGAGCGGCCGCGCGGCCGACTCGCCGAAGCCGAAGAGGGCGCCGCCGGCGAGCGCTACCGCCAGCACGAGCGCGCCGACGATTCCGGCCACGCCGAGCAGCGCCCGGTCCGACGAGTCCATGGCGGCGATCCGCGCGGGACGTATATAAACGGATCCCGAACGCGAGACAGCGGTCGACGCGCCGTCGAGAAGGCGGCGGGCGTGAAAACCCGCGCCGCCGCGTCCGGTGTCAGTGGAGGTACTGGAAGGCGATCTCGGTGTCGTCCGACAGCTCTCGCTCCGTCCGCCACTCCCCGAGTTCGGTCGCGACGCGGCGCCACTCGACCGACTCCGACGGGATGGCCCCGACGAACCGGTCGAGTATCTGCCCGGCGTCGGCGTCGAGTTCAGCCGGCGTTATCACGAGGGTCTCGTCGCGGATCCCCCGCCCGACGCGGAGCCGGATCGCGTCCCCTTCTCGGATCTCGTGGTAGAGGTCCCTCGCGACCTTCCGGTCCGGGTGGTCGTACCTGAGGTCCTCGACCGCGTGGTGGAGCAGTCGCTGGACGGCGTCTCGGTCTCGGTTGTCGAACAGCGGGAGGGTCCGCCGGAACTCCCCGTCGCCCGTCGACTCGCTCATGGCGCCTCGTGGGACCCGTCGTCGCATAACGTCACCGGTGGACGCTGCGGGTGAGCGCGAAGATGAACAGGCCGATCATGAACGCGCCGACGAATCCTTCGGTGGCGGCGAGGAAACTGCCCGCGAAGTTCGGAACGGTCGCCGTGGGGCCGAATATCAGCGACGTGAACGACTGAACGCTCAACAGCCCGTATCCGAGCGGCGACGCGAACGGCGGGTCTGTGACGACCGCGGCGAAGAGCGCCGCGTAGACGACGACGGTGACGAGCGAGAATCCGATGGTGCGGCGCGGCTTCTCGCCGTACCCGCACGTGGCCGAGAGCGTGAGGTTCACCGCGACTAAGAACAGCAGTTTGAGCCGGCTGCGAAGCGACTCCTTGTGGGCGAACGCCCGGTCGACGTGCGTCCGGCGCCGGTAGTACATCTCCTTGATGAAAAACCGGGAGGCGGACTGGCTGTCGCCGACGCGCTCGGCCCCGTTCTTCGCCTTCAGGTACGTCACTTCGAGGTCCGACGCCTCGCCGTCGGCGAGCCAGCCCGCGAGCCGGCTTCGAACGCCGCCTCCGTCGGCCGGCTCTCCCGGACCCCCGCCCGATTCGTCGGCGGCGCCGCCGTCCGCGCCGGGCGCCTCGTCGGCGTCGTCCTCGATGGCGAACCGGTCCGCTTCGAGGCTGTACGTGTCGTCGACCGTCCCGCGGAACGTGTGTAACACCCACTCCGGAGCCAGCACGTACCGGTAGTTGGAGAAGTCGAAGCCGTCGAACTCGGTCCGGTAGAAGAGGAACCGCTCGAAGACGCCCTCCGAGTCGGCCATCTCGATATCCACGTCGCCGACCCTGCTCCGTCGGAGGTTGTAGTACACGGCGGCCCCGTTCTCCTGGACGAACCGGCCGCCGTCGACCGTCGTGCGCTCCAGGTTGATGGTGACGTCGCCGCCGGCCGTTCGCACGTTCTCGAACCGCGCCCGCTCGAACGTCGACTCCCGAAGCGTCGCGCTCGATCTGAACGTCGTCTCGACGAAGTGGACCGTCCCCCGGAACGCGGCGCTCCGGAAGTCGCCGTCGCCGACGAACGTCGCCCGCCCGAAGAAGGCCTCGTCCGTGAACTCGGCCTTCAGGAACCGCGCCGTGTCGGCGAACGTGGCATTCCGGAAGTCGCCCAGCCGGTCGAACGTCGACTTGTAAAACGACGCGTAGCTGTTGAAATCGACCGCCTTGAAGTACGTCGCGCCGCCGAACCGGATGTACGACAGCACCGCCTCGCCGTCGAACGTCGCGAACTGGAACTTCGCCTTGTCGCCGAACTCGGTCTCGGTGAACGACGCCTCGGAGTCGAAGTCGGCGTTCTGGTAGTGCGCGGGCTGCGCGAAGCTCGCCTTTTTAAACAACGCCTCGGCCGCGAACGCGCAGTTCATGAACACCGCGGCGTCCTCGAACTCGCACCGGTTGAACCGGCTCGTCCCGCCGAACTGGACGGTGCGGAAGTCGGTCCTCGCGTGGAACCGGCTGGCGGTGAAGGTCACGTCCGACCGGAACGCCGCGCGCTGGAACAGACACGCGCCCCGCCACGCCGACTCCTCGAACGAACAGGGGGCGCGGAACCGGGCCCGGTAGAAGTCGGCCACGTCGCCGAACCTGACGCGGTCGAAGCTCGCCGGCCGGGCGAACGTCGAGCCGCCGAACCGCGCGCTGTCCTCGAAGTCCGTCCCGTCGAAGACGGCGTCGCCGCGGAACGTCGCCCGCTCCGCCGACACGTCTTCGCCGAACTCAGCGTCGGTGAAGTCGGCGGCACCCTCGACCCGTATCTCGTCCATCAGGAGCGGCTGTCGGAGGACGGTCTGCTCCGCGAGGAACTCCCCATAGACGGTGACGTGCCGGAGGTCGATCGGGTGGTTGGTCACCCGGTCGAGGACTCGGTGTGAGATGTCGATCGTTCCGAACTCGGCCCCGACGAACCCGAGCGACGACGCCTCGCCGGTCGCCAGCTCCGACACCAACGATTCGCACACCGACTCGTCGTCGATGCCGAGCTCCGCGCGCCGAGCGGGAGAGAGGTGGAACCGACAGCGGTCCGTCTCTCCCTCCGCCTCTCGGGGACAGGACCACCTCTCGTCGAGCGCGGCCGAACGACCGTGTTCCTCCTCCCACGCCACCGGGTCGAAGCTGTACGCACACGTTCCGACGGACACGACGTACCGGGCCGACGACAGCGCGGATAGTAAAACTACCTCACAGCACCGCCCGACGCGACCGCCGTCCGGCTAGAGGATGGTGTACGACGTCACGGTGTCGCCCCCGACGGTCACGTCGACGGTGATCCGATCGCCGACGGTCACGTCGGCGTAGGTCCCGGTCAGAGGTTTGCCGGGCACCTCCTTGCTGAACGCGTTGACCGAGACGTGGGCCATGTTGCGGAAGTTCGCGAACCCGGACTGGTGGATGTGCCCGCTTATCGTGCCGCGTCCGGACCCGAGCCCCTCGATGACGCGAAGCGTCTCCTTTCGGTCGGAGAGGAACGCGCGCTCCGGGTAGTGTCTGAACCAGTCGTTGTCCGAGATGTCGAAGGTCCCGAGCGGGTGATGGCTCAGGAAGAGCGGGTCGTCGTACTCCGCGCAGACGCCCGCCAGCCACTCGCGCTGGTCGGACCCGAGCTCGCCGCGGGCGCCCGGCGTCGCCTCCTTCGTCGAGTCGAGGTAGACAATCGGCACGTCGTCGGTCTCGATCACGCCGTGGAAACGGTCCTGGCCGAGCAGCGACGTGAGCTCCGCGCGCGTCAGCGTCTCGACGTCGTGGTTCCCCAGCAGATACGTGACCGGGACCGGCGCGTCCGCGAATATCTCGCGGACCCGTTCGACGTTCGCCTCGTCGACCTCGGCCGAGCCGTCGTCTTCGATCAGGTCGCCCAACACGAAGATCCGGTCGAACGCGTCGGCGGAGACGGCCTCGAGCGCGTCGCGTAGCTCCCGCTCGATCTCGGCCGCGTGGCCGCTCCGCATGTGGACATCGGGAAACAGCGCGAATCGACCCATCGGTTACCAATGAGTCGACGCACCGCGGTCAAATAACTACGGATCGGCGCTCGCCGCGGGGAAAACGCCTCGCCGTCTCGGCGCCGGATCGCGTCGGGGAGTCGCCGCCCGACTCCTCAGAGAGTCGACGGCGTCCAGCAGAGCCAGGGCAGGGATTTGAACCCCGGAAGTCTCGATTACAAGTCGAGTGCATGAACCACCCATGCTCCCCTGGCGCGTGCGGCCGTACTCGGTCCTCCTATGAGTGCGTGTCGCTTTCCGCGAACCCGGCCGGAGTCATCGGCTTTCCTGATCGCCGCCGCGCTCGTCCTCGTCTTGGGGGTCCAGTGACTTCGTCAGTTCCACGCGGTGGAGGCCGTAGCCGCGGTCCGCGTAGAACGCACGGGCGCGGTCGTTGTCTGCCAGCGCCTCTAGCGCCACGCGCTCGGCGCCCGCCTCGACGAGCGCGCGCTCGGCCGCGTCGAGCAGCGCCGCACCGACCCCCTCGCCGCGCCGGTCCGGTCGCACGAAGAGGTTGCTGACGGTTCCGCGGACGGCGTCGCGGTCGTAGTCACCGCGTTCGAGCGAGAAGCCGACGAACCCGACGGGGTCCGGATCGCCGGCGTCCGCTTCGGCCGCGGCTTCAGGGTCGCGAGCGACCAGCAGGTCGCCGGTAACCACCGACTGCGCGACCCACTCGCGGACGGTCGCGCGGTTCGCCTCGCCGCGGAGCGTGGCGCCGTACTCGCGCTGCCCCGCGGCGAGCGTCACCCACATGTCGGTGACCGGGTCGACGTCGTCGGCGGTCGCCGGCTCGATCCGGGCGTCCGTCTCGGCCATACGTTCGCGTTCGGCTCGCGACGTGTTGAGACTGCCGGCCGATGACTCGGCCTCGCCGTTGGCGCATCGAACGGCGGCCCAGCGACTCAGACCTCGCGGCAGTTCGGGCAGACGGCCTGCCCGTTCGCGGTGACGAGGTCGGGGACGAGCGCGCCGCAGCTCTCGCAGACCCCTTGCGTCGAGCCCTCGCTCGGCGCACCCGTCACCGGGTCGACGTCGTCTTCGCTTCCGGAGGGGCCGTCTCCCGAGGCGGCCGCGGCGGGCTCCGATGCCGTGGCCGGGTCCATCGTCGCCGCGGCGCTCCGCTCCGCGTCGGAGTCCGCCGCGGCCGCGGTCGACAGCACGGTCTCCTCCGGGTGGGGGTCGCCCGTCGCGGGTTCGTCACCGAAGCCGTCGGCGCCGGCGCCCGTCCGCGGCGCCCCCGCGGCGAGCGCGTCGCCGTCCGTGACGACGCCGACCGCCTCCCCGTCGTCGACGGCGACGACTCGGTCCGTCCCCTCGGCGACGAGCCGCTCTTCGAGCGCGGCGAGCGAGTCGTCCGGCGAGACCGTCGGCAGCGGCGGACTCATGGCCGCGCCGACCGTGGACGGCGGCCCCTCGGGCGACTCCCCGCCGTCGCCCGCCTCCAGCAGCACCTCGAGCGCGTCGCGGGCCTCCAGCCGTCCCACCGGCTCGCCGCCGCGCACGACCACCAGACAGTTGGTCTCCTCTTCAACCAAGAGCGCGGCCGCCTCCGGCAGCGCGTCCGACTCGCTGACGCCGAGGAACTCGCGGTGCATCACGTCATAAACCGTGGTGTCTGTTCGCATACGTTCCGGATCCGCTCCGACCGGCTAAAAGGTGCCCCCGGTAGCGTTTTATCCGTGCCCGGCCTACGCTTGCGATCGGTTCGCATATCCGGCGGGGCGAGTCGCGTCCGGACGCCCTGCGGGCGCGCCCCGCCGACGAAAGGGAGCGTTCAAACCCTCCGACGTTCGAACTGGGACATGGCCATTCCCTCGATACTCACCGCGCGGATCAGGCCAATATTTTTCTCCACCGCCGACTGATCGCCGCCTATGGCGCTCACCCCACGCGAACAACTCGCGTCGGAACGCCACCGGATCGAGGACGCCGTCGGCGATTTTCTCACCGCCGACGAGGCCAATCGCATCCTTACGTTCGCCGACGCACTCGACGACAGCACCGTCAGCGAAAAATACCGCGACCCCGACGGCGAACTCCAAACCCACGCCCCGAAGACGATCAAGAGTTACATCAGCGGCATCCGCCTCACCGCCCGCGAGGGCGTCGACCTCACCGACACGACGGCCGATGAGGTCAACGAGCAGATGAACTGCTTTCACGACGACGACGGCCTCTCGAAGTCGACACTCGGCGTCCGGCAGTCGGCGCTGAAGGCGTTTTACAACCATCACGACGACCTCGGCGTCGACCCTAACGACATCGTCCGCTTCAAACCCGACAAGTCGAGTAGCGTCGACGAGACGGATATGTTCACGGCCGACGAAGTCGAGGCCCTCCGTCGCGCGGTCGGCGAGACGCAACTCCCGCTCCGCAACCGCGCGTTTCTCGAACTGTGTATCTTTACCGGCCAGCGCAAACTCGCTCTTCTCACACTCCGCCTCCGCGATGTCGATGTCGAGAACGGCTACATCTACCTCAACGACGAGTTCGAGGCCGAAAACGCCGGCCTGAAGGGCGCCCTCGAACGCGGCCGGAAGCGTCCCATGTTCGGCGCGACCAAGTACGTCCGTGACTGGCTCAACCATCATCCGCACCGCGACGATGACGACGCGTGGCTGTTCATCCCCGACCCGA
Source organism: Halorubrum sp. C191 (assembly GCF_002727095.1). Lineage (NCBI taxonomy): Archaea > Methanobacteriati > Methanobacteriota > Halobacteria > Halobacteriales > Haloferacaceae > Halorubrum > Halorubrum sp. C191. Next base: position 102,137 of record NZ_NHNZ01000025.1, read on the forward strand.
GCAACGCCCAGTCGAGTACCGGCGACTACTGGTCGGAGCCGTCCGTCGAACGCCTCTTCTCGCGCGTCGCCGACACGGCCGGCATCGACGACAAGCCGGTCAAGCCCCACAACTTCCGGCACTTCTGCGCGACGGTCCTGTATCGCGACTACGATGTCGATACCGACACGATCCGGATGCTCCTCGGGCACTCCGATACGAGTCGCACGCTCGAGAAGACGTATAGCCACGTTTTCGACGAGGACTATGTGCGGAAGGCCGAGGAGGCGATGGGGTTCCGCGATGCCGACGAGGACGACCGAAAGGCGCTCACGCCCGAGACGTGTCCGACGTGCGGCACGCTGATCGAGCCGGACTGGCGCTCGTGTCCGAACTGTAACGCGGTGTTCGGACCAGAAGAGGAGGTGAAGGTTGCGGCGGATGAAGTCGAGGACGAGGCAACGGACGCTGCCCTTTCCCGCGATTTGAGCGAAGACGAACGCGAGGGGCTACGAACGCTGCTGTCTCTCGTCGACGATCCGGCCGCGCTCGCGAAGAAGCTCGACGACGTGTAACGTTATCTCTCGTCGTTCAGGAGGCGTGCGTGTTCATCGAGGCCCGCATCGATTAAATCCGCTGTCTCCGGCGTCTCGTCGTTCGCAAGGGCCAGCAACGTTCGGGCCATCGCCCCGACTTGCCCATCCCAGTCGGCGAGCGTCTCCAAGTCGGACTCCCCATCAGCCAGCTCGGCCTCGTACTCTGCGACTCGTTTGTCGCGGCTTCGATCGTTATCTCCCTCTGCGTGGGCCATCGGTACTCACCCGGTGAAAGCGGCGCATCCCGTCGCAGCCGTCGCACCAGTTCCACGTCCCGACGCCGAACGCGTTGGGGATCGCGGTCGCGGCGCCGCACTCCGAACAGCGATACTCACCCATCGACGATCACCTCGAACTCCGTTTCACCGATTCTCGTTCTCTGTTTTCGATCCAGTACCTCGTCCGCCGACGTGCCGCATTCTTGGCAGTAGAACCGCGGTGGCTCCGCCGTGGTGAAGCCCGACTGTGACCGCTCGACGACGTTAACCGAGCCGCAGTCGATACACGCGAACCGCCACGGAAACCCGTACTTGTCGCCGATCGGCGTTCGAGCCCTACCCCTCGGGCGTTCAAGACCCGGCATCGTCACCCCGCTCTGGGAAGTCATCGCGGTCGCGGTCCGAACACTCCGCACAGACGCGTTCGCCGTCGGGGCGGCCGGCTGCCACTTTCGTCGCAACGCCATCGGGGACGCGGTCGCACTCACTTTTTCGCAGGACGTGCCACTCGCCGTAGTAGATATCAGCTCCACACTCGACACACTCACCGGCAACGGCGGGTTTGTCCTGCCGCTCGATCACCTCGTCATCTATCGACAGCCCGTAGTCGAGGTCGGCGTCGATCGAGTCGTAGTTCGCGTCGAGTACCTCCACGATGTCGGCGATGTGATCGAGGACCGGTTCGATATCCTCGTGCGCCTGCTCGTGATACTCGTCGCCGATGTCGTCGAACGCCGCCGCGTCGAGTTTCGCCGCGTGTCGGCATAGGCGTCGATACTTCGCTTCGGTCGGGTGTTCTCGGGCATGATCGCCGTCAGTCATGTGTTTCACCTCGGCTGTCGCTTCCGTCGATGAGTCGTTGCCTGACTTCACGATACACGGCCCAGACCGGCGGGTAGAAAACGAAGCCGAGCAAAACGAGGAGGACACCGAAACACACCGCCGCGATCGCCGCCGCGAGTGTCGCCGCCGGACTACCGATCATCGGCAGTCACCTCCGTCTCGACGACCTCGACGATCGGATCGCCGTACTCCGCCCGGAACGTCGTCGGACACTCTTCACATACGTAGGTCTCGACGATCGTGTTTCGATGCCGTTGCGTGGCGACGATTTCAGTCGCCATCGAGTCGCACTCTGGACATCGCGGCATCAGAAAAACACCTCCGTCGGTCTGAACTCCGCTCCGATGTGGTCGGGCGTGCCGTCGTCGACCCAATCAGGCGATATCGAGAACTGCTTCACGTCGCGTTCGAGGTCGATCGCCCGAGCGTCGATATGGAAGTGATCGGCGCCGGGCGACCACTCGCGCCGGGTCGACCATCGAACCGACAGGACCGGCATCGCGCCGATCGCCTCCGCGAACGCGACAAACGCCTCCGTCTTCGCGACGCTGATGTCGATGTACTTGTCGGTCTCCGACGAGTTGTATTTCTCCTCGATCGCATACAACCGGCACAGGTCGGCCGGGAAAGCGTCGGAGGTCGGCTCCCCGACGAGGATGTCGCCGGCGTCGTGTGCGTGATGATAGCCGCCACCGCCCGTTTTGTCGACCTTCAGGCCGGTGTATCCCTGTTCCTCCAACGCGTTGAGGAGCTTTCGCTCGGTTCTACTTCCCATAGTCGATCACCTCTTTCTGCGCGTCGCGGAGCGCGGCGACGAACTGCGCGCCACACCCCCGGCACGAAAACGTCAGGTCGATGCCGTGGCTGAGGTAGTCAGTATTTTCGAGGTCGACCTCCGTCTGGTGACACTCCGGGCACTCATGAAGGTCACTCGTCATACTCGACCACCTCGTGATTCTCCGCGTTCAGTTTCGCACCGTTGAACGCCGACCGGATCACGCCGTCGCCGCCGACGTACGCGTCGAGAAAGTCCAGCGTGTTCGTCTCTTGAACGGTGACCTCGGTGCCGGCCTGACGGTCAGACGCCGTCAAAAACCGCGCTACGCGATCGTCGGCGTCATCTGCGTCAGACATCAGGCCTCACCCCCGAACACGCTGTCTTCGACCATCTCTGCCGTCTCGACGACCTCTGCCGCTTCCGGGTCATCCGCGATCGCGTAGTACTTCGCCACGTCGCGGAGCCAGCCGACCAGCGACTCGGCCCGCTCGGCGCTCATCTCGAACTCGACACGTTCGATCAGGTCGACCGTTTCCGTCCGGCCATCCCGCGACCGATCCGCCCCCGACTCGTGCGCGCTGGAGGGCTTGTTTCGGTCCTCCATCTTGATCGCCTCGTGCGCCGCCGGGTGATGCCGGTTCAGCGTCTTGTTCGCGTAGTTGCGATGCCGATGCGGCACGACTTCACGACTGAGGGCACACAGCGAGTCCCAGTCGCGGCTCGGATCGATCGCGGCCTCGATGACCGCGATCTGGTCGTCGTTAAGGTCGTCGCGATCGGTGGCCGCATCGGGCCACGTCTCAGTTGTCTCGACGCCCTCCGCGTCCTCGCCCGGCACCTCGACTTCGCCTTCTTCCGGCACCTCGATCTCCGACAGATACGTCATCGTCGCGTCGATCGCAGATCCTTCGTAGTCGCGATCCATCACCGATCACCTCCGAGCAGTTCGGCCGGGTCCGGGCGGCAGTCGGTACACACCGGTTTCGTGGTCGGCACGCCCATCGCCGTCCGCACCTTCACTTCGTTCGTCTGCGCTCGATACACCTCGCGCCCGCACTCGAAACAGTCGACCGTCGCCGCCGAGCGCGGGTTCCAGTTACACGTTTGGCAAACTGTACCGTTCAGGGGAGCGCCACAGCGCGGGCACTCCTCGGGTTCGATTTTACTCATAACCGGGGTAACAGGCCGCTAAACCGAATCGTTCAAACAGCCGATGCTACAGAAAACGACGCCGTCGTACCGCTCGACCGGGTCGTCTATCTGCCCGCCACACTCCGGACAGGACCCACCGGACGAGGGATCGACGCGGACGGCTTCCTGAAGCCACAGTTTCGACGCCGGCCAACTGTACGGCTCGCCATCCCACGCATCCGCCCCGACGAGAAACACGTCATCAACCGGCGTAACATCCGAATCGTCCCAGTAACTGGTGATCGACTCCTCGGTGCCGTCGCCAGTCGTGATCGTGTGTTCGCCGGCAGGACGCGCCGACGGCTCCACTATCGATCCGTTGACGGTCCGGTCCGTCTTCGTTTGGGCGAAGACATCCGCGTCAACTAACGGGCGGCGAGAGACCTCACCGACCTTTCGCAACTCCGCTTCTAACGACGTGTCCCACGTCAAATCGAGTCCAGTCGGGTCCCTTTTGCCAATCCCCTCAAGCTTCGGCATCCTCACCTCCCGACAGCGCCGTCAGAATCGACGCCGCCGTTTCCTCGCCGATACCGTCGACACGCTGAAGCGCCTCCCAGTCGACATCCGAGACGAACGCCGTCATCGACGGCCACCGCTCGGCCAACGCCGCCGCCGTTTTCGGGCCGACGCCGGGGAGACACGCGTACATCTGCGTCGTCACATCGGCGTCTCTGCCGGTGATGTCCGGGGAGGGCACGTACGACCGGCTCGGGTCCTCGACGTGCTTACGCGCCAATCTCACGCCGAGATCGACGAGTAATTCGGTCGAGGAACACGGGATCACCGCCTCGATCCCGTTTTCCCGCGCCGTCGTCGACGCGATATGCCCGCGAACCGACGCCGGCGACATCCCCGACTGCCATAACTGCTCGGACTCGACGAGGTCGCCGTCGATCAGGATGTACGCCGTCTCGAACGCGTCGGCGAGCTTCTCGATCTGCTCGGTAATCCGCCCGTCCTCGATTGAAGCGACGTAGTCGTCGATCGTCTTCCGCTCGACGCCGACCGTGCCGAAGACGATGTCCGCCGCGGCCAACTCCTCACGCTCGACGCCGTCGACCTCCTCGTGTTCGGCGACCAACGCCGCCACCTCGACCGGCTCGCGCGTGTCGACGACGGCCGGCACCGACTCCTTACTCATCGCCCATCCTCCTCCGTGTACCGCCACATCCGACGCCACCGCGAGTTACCCGACCGCTCCCGCTCCTCGAACCGCGAGTCCTCCTCTAACATCCAGACGACGCGGAGTTGATTGTGCGTTATTGTCTCTTCGTCGTACAGCTTGAGGATCTCGCGGGCCGTCACGTTCGTTTTCACATCGCCGTGATCGACGACGAACCGTTCGAGGAGACGCTCCGCATCGTCGATGGTGAGTTTTTCAGGATTCTGGTAAAATGCCATGTTCGACGACCTCCAGCGTCGCGGGGATCGTTTGCTCGCCATTGCTCCGTTCGACAGCGAGTCTGTCGATATGCCGACCGACGTACACCCGCGTCCGGGGCGTTCCTTCACGTTCGATGTGAAGCCGCTGCTCGTACGGCTTCGTCTGATACCACTCCGCCGTCGGCATCCGCAGGACGATGTTATCCCGGTCGGATGCGACCGCGATTTGAAACTCATGGCCAATGCCCTGACACGTCACGAACTGCTCTTCTGGCGTCAGATGCCGCTCGACATATCGAATCGGCAAGCGCACGAACGACCGCGACGCATCGATAACGGAGAGTTCCACGTCAGTCGGCACCGGCAGTCACCTCCGACAGTTTTTGCTGAATTGAACACTTCACTTCATTTTGGTGTTCCTTCTCAGTGTGTCGGAAGTAACTCGGATAGGGGTGATACTCACCTGTGCCTTGGTCGAACACCAACACCTCGGCTTCGAGGATCGTCTCCGGCAGCAGCGCCGCCATGAACCCCCACGCCCCGGACACCTGAAACGGCACGATGTACCGGTCGTTGAGCAGGTCGTCGGCCTGCGCCGCCAACTGCTCTCGATCGAGTTCGTGGTTATTGAAGTTCCAAATCGTCATCCCGGCGACGCGGCGCGGACTCAACGCCCGCCGCCTGACGAACGATACCACCTCGTCGGGCGTCGTGCCGTTCTCGACCAGCAGCGCGTCGTCGAGATACGGCGTCCCGAAGCTCTGACTCATCGTCGTTTCACCGGCGGTCGGTCGCCACCCAAACAACCGCGGGGAATTGAACCCCGCCACGGAGAGTAACTCCGTTACGCCAGCGGTTGCTGCCCGGTTTCGAGGTCTTCTAACTCGATTCGGGCGTCGTCGTTGTCTGTCTCAAGACACGCTGCGAACAGCTCCAACGCTTCTTGGGGCGAATCACCCCGCACCGGCCTGTCAAGCTCCTCGTTTTCAACTTGCCAGCCCGTTCGCTCTTCATCGGTAATCCGATCGCGGAGCCGTACCTCTCGCAACGTCAATTCTACCTCGGTTAGCTCGGTTTTCGGCATACTGACACCAGCGGTAGGTCGCCACCCAAGCGGGTGGAGGGACTCGAACCCTCGATTCAGCCGCCCCCAGTCGAACACGAGAAGCGTCGCGTCCCGGTGGCAGGATTACTCATGGCCTCGACAGCCAACTCCGGAGGAATACGCGGAGCGAATACTGGAGGATGGGCCTCGACTGATACCTTCACAGCACACCCGCAAAAATGAGAGTTAGCGCACTACGCCTGATCCGCCACGTCGTCGCGGGCATCGAGGATCGCGCCGATGAGACTCGCCTTCGACAGCCGCATCGGGTTCTCGATGCCGAGCCGCTCCGCCTTCGACTCCAGTACGTCGACCGACTGATCGGCGAGGCGGCGACGTACGACCATCCGGTCGAGGTCGCCCTCGTTGTCCTCACCCGCTGCCGTCGATGGAGCGGGCGCATCGCCGTCGCGCTCGATCCGCACCGTTCCGTCGTCGTAGACGACGGTGTACGCGTCGAGCGCGGTCGCGATGTAGTCGAGGTCGTCCTCGGTCGTCGCGGCCCGCGTTTCGCCGTACAGGACCGTCTCGCGCTCGCTCATCGTCAGTTGAAGCCGATCGTCGCCGCGTCGTCGTCGAGGCTGTCCTGGCGCACCTGTTCGGCCAGTTCCTGCCCGTCGTAGCCGTCGATGTCAACGTCGGCCTTCTCACAGATCTCGATCGCCCCGGCGGCGAGCTTCGAGAAGTTCTCCGGCGTGAACACGTAGGCGTCGCCGTTGATCTCGACGTGAATCATCTCGTCGTCCGCGACGTACTCGGCGCCAAGCGCGACGACGAACGACGGGTCAGGCATTTCTGCGGCTCCACCACTCAGCATCGCCTCAAGCGGGTTTCCACTCATCGTTTGAACACCGCCCTCTTGACTTCCGGCTCGCGCCTCGCTGTCCGGGCCGGACAGGCACACCCGACCGGGGTTCGGCAGGGCGTGATAACAGAGAGATGGACGAGACACGCGCGTCTCTCGACCGCGACATCGTCGCAGGTGGAACGCGACGCGCCTCATCCGAAACCGCGTCTACTCGCGTCTGGGGCGGAGATATTCGATGTGGGGATCAGGGAGCGTCATACCGTCGATATGCCAGCGAGCGTACTGCGCGCGGGCCGTCGTCGCCCCCTCAAGCCACGGTTGCTCGACTAACAGCTCAACCTCACCCTCGACCTCGCGAGTAAACACCGGCACCTCCATCGTCCAGTAGCCGAACTTGCCCGCGTACTTATTCGACGCCGTCGCCGAAAACACGCGGAACCCGAGTCGATACTGTTCACCCGGTTCGACCTCGTCGGGGATGTCGCGCTCGTCGGACATGGGCTTAAAACAGGATGTCCTTCACGAGAGACCGGGCGCCGGCCAGCGCCTCGTCGGCCGGGCGGTGTTCGAGTTTGTGGAAGTACTGACTCGCGTTGATTGACTGCTGGTCGAAGTCCTCGTCATCCTCGCGGATGTAGATGCCGACCACGGGGAAGTCGCACATCGCCAACTGGTCGCGGTACAGCTCCCGGTGATCCGGCTTCCCGTCCGTCAGGACGATGACGAACGGATGTCCGCCCTGCTGATCCAACCGCTCACGAGCCAGCGCGAGCGTATCCGACAGCGGCGTGCCGCCGTCGGCCCGGCCGTTGAACATCTTCTCCTTCGCGTCCGCGACGGACTCGGGGAAGTCCTTTTCCAACCGGGTCAGGTCATCGAACATCGACATCACCGCGGTCTCGACTTCGACCTCCTCCAACGCCATCGCCAGCGCGCCGGCGGCCTCCTCGGTCGGCGTCATGAGGCTGTTTCCGAAGTTCGACATCGACCCCGACCGGTCGACCGCGATGACCGCCGAGTAATCCTTCGCGTCGGGCTTGGACGTGTTCTGGAACACGTTGGTCTTGCCCTTCGACACGTTCTTCATCTGCGACGTGTCGACCTTGCCGGTCGACTTCTTCTTCTGTTTTTGCGACGCACGCTGCTTCTGGAGGCGCTGCTCCAGCTCGCGGGCGAGCGGCTTCTTCATCCGCTTCGCCTCCTCGAACGCGTCCTGATCGAACGTGCCGGGCGCCGACGTAACGACTTCCATCTCCGGATCGATGTCATCGTCATAGTCGGTCTGGATCACCCGGACCCACTCCTCCGCTGACTTGACCGACGCCTCGGTGCCAACCTCCTGCCGCTGCCGGTCGACCTCGTCGGAGTAGTCGATCCGGGCGTCCTGCTTGACCGGCGCCATCTCGAAACTGTCACTCAACTCGGCCGGCTCGCCGCCGTCGCCATCGTCGTCATCGTCCGGTGCGGCCGCCGGGGCTTCCTCGCCTTCCGAGCCGTCGTTCGCCGTTGTATCCGGTGAGATGGCCTCCATGTCGAACGTCGGCGTCGTCGTGTCGCCCGACTTCACGGTGCCCTTGATGTCGGCGGCGTGGTCGTCGACGAACTCCCGCAGGATCGCCGGCCGCTCCTCGGCGTCCGTCTCCGCGAGGTACGCCTCGATCGTGTCTTCCAACGCCGGGAGGATCGTATCGACGTACGTCTCTCGATCGTCGTCGGTCAGGAACTCGATGTCCGCGTCGGCCGGGTCGACGAGCTTCTCGTGCCACCCGAGCGGGTGCTTCTCCTCCCACAGCCGGTAGACGATCGCGTTCAGGATGGAAACCGTCTCCTCGTCGTTCTGCTTGAGGAGGTTCTCGTTGGTGATCCGGAACTCGTTTTCCATCCCGAACCGGTCGGCCGCCCGCGGCTCGATGAACGCGTCCTCGAACGCGTCGAACAGTTTCTTGAACAGCGCCTGATCCGGGTCATCGACGACCACCATCTCGGCCTCGACTGCGGGCCAGTCCGTCCACTTCAGGTGACCGATTTCGTGATACAAGTCGGTCTCCTGAACCATCAGGTCCCACTCACCCTCGGGGACCGACGTTTCCGTCTGCTCCGGCACATCGGCCCGCACGTTGATGATCTTCCGGTCGGTGTATCCGAACTCGGTATCCGCGTCCGCGAGGTCAGCGTACGCCCGATCGCCGCTGACCTGAACGAACACCTCCTGATTCGTCGACATAATCGCCCGCTTCTCGAGGTGTTCGCGACGGGCCTTTGATTCGCGCAGTTTTTCTCGGCCGCCCTCACCGAAGCGGCGCTCGACCGTTTCGACCTTCGTGTTTGTATCGAGGAACATGGTTACCAGTTCTGACTGCTGATGTGTTGTTTGATGTCCTGTCGATCCTCCGGGTCGGCGCGGCCGACAAGCACCATCTCGGCCGCCGCCTCGAAGCTGCCGAGGCGGTCGGCCATCCGCGCCACCTGAACCACGTCGCGGGTACTGATCCACGTCGACGTTTTGCCCATCCGTTTCAGTGACCGAATACCGGTGACGACGCCGCCATCGTCGCGCAACAGCGTGTCGATCGCCGGGTCGTCTCGATCGAACGGCGTCTCCATCTCGATGACGCGGCGCTCCGCGTCCTCCGACAGCGGCGGGAGCCGGACCGGGTAGAACCGGCTCGATGTCGCCGCGTCGAGCATCTCGCGGCCACCGTACCCGACCTCGTTGGGGTTCATCGTGGCCGCGAAGATGAACTCGTCGTGCGGCTCGATGACCTGGTTCGTCTCGGGGATGACAATCTCCGACGAGTCCGCGTCTTCGAGGATTTTGTTCAACATCGTCTGGACTTTGCCGCTGAGGGCGTTGAACTCGTCCAGAACGAACATATAGCCGTGCCGCAGCGCCGTCGTCAACAGCCCTTCCTCGTACTCGAACCCGCCGTCCTCCGTCGGCTGATACGTGCCGACGAGGAGGTCGACGAAGTCCGGATCGTCGTTCGCGACGAGCCGAACCATCGGCCGGTTCGTCCGCGCCGCGATGTGTTCGAGGAGCGCGTCCTTCCCGATGCCGTGCTTGCCGATCAACAGCGTCGAGAAGTCGTCGTCGGCGAGCGCCGCCGTCACGACATCCACGTCCGTCTTCTTGTGTAGCTCACTCTCGTCGTCCTGACTCATCCGGCGCCGGATGTAGCCGGTGTTCGCGTGCCGGGGGACCTCCGGGTGACCCGTATCCTCTAACACGGGGAGCGACCCGAACGTCTCCGTCGTCGCCGCACCGGCATCTTCGGCGACCAACTCGTCGCTGTCGCCGTCGAACGCGTCCGCGAGGTGGTCGCTCGGCACGACCATGTCGTCGGCGCCGGCGCGCTTCTCCTTCTCCGCGACCATGCTGTCGGCGACGTACTGCTTCGCCGTCGACTCCGCGATGTCGATCTCGGCGACCAACTCGTCGACCGCACGATCGTACGGGACTTCGCCGTCGTTTTCGTGGAGTAACCGCTTCAACTGGGCCTCGGATTTCTGGGTTGCCATATCGTTCGCACACCTCCGTTATCGCCCGCTTAGCGACCCGACCGGGGATTTTTGGTGGGTTCGGGCCGGTCTACCACGTCACGGTGGGGCGACGCAGACCGGTAAAGGAGGAGCGGTGTGCCGGCGTTACGCCTCAACCGGCTCCGCTTCGTCGTCGTCGGCCTCGAAGTCGTCGAGGTTGGCCTGTGCGATCACGTCGTCGACGATCTCCGTCTTCTCGTCATCGCTGAGCTGCTCCTTCTGCCGTTCGAGCGCGTCCTCAATACTGATCTCCGCATCGAGGAGGCCGTTGTATATCTCGGCCGTCTCGCTCGCCTCGGCGTTGATGTCCGCCTTGATCGCGTCGACCGCCTCCGCCGCGGCCTCGCCCTCGTCGAACGCGTCGAGCGCCTCCTCGACGATGTCGTCGACCGCCTTCTCCAGCGTCTGCGTGACAGCCGCCTCGACCCACGCCTGCTTGTCCGGCGTATCGAGGATCTCGAACGTCCGAATCGCCATCGGCTCACCGCGCTCCTTGTACGACTCGTTGATGCGGTCGAACAGCTCGGCGAGGTCCTCGACGAAGTCGATCATCGCCGCCGGGAAGAGGTACACCGACCGCTGAAGCTTGATGACGTTCTGTGTGTACCGCCGAACCACCCGGTAAATCATGTCCCGCATATCCGTCGCGGTGTGAGTGTGCTGGAACTCTTTGTGAAGGTTCCGCGCACCCTCCGACACGTCCTTCCAAACCGGCGCGAGGTAGTCGTCTTCGCTCAGGTCGTCGTCGGCGCGGGCGATGAGCCGGTTCGACTCGTCATCGTAGAAAATATCGCCGAGGTGGAACTGCCGCCACTCGCCGCCCTCGGTGCCGGACTCCTCCTCGTCGAAGAACACCTCACCGCGGACGTGATGCCAGCGGCGGCCTTCACCCTCTTTGATGTCGACGGTGACCCGATGCTCCTCCTCGACGCCATTATCGGCCCGCGGCGCCTCGACGAAGTAATCGTCGAGCCAATGCTTCGTCATGTGCTCGATCGTCCGGCTGTACGCCTTCCGCGGCGTCGGCTGCGGCGGCGCGATGTCGTCAGGGAGGCCGATGTCCTCCATCTGATCCATCAGCCAGTCGCGGGGCGTCAGCGCCGACCACTCGGCGCCGACCACGTACGTCACGCCGTATCCGATGACCTCATGGTCCTGATCGCCGGTGAGGTCGGCGAGTTTCGCTTTTTCGGCGTCGATGCCACTATCGAGTTGGGTTTTCCCAGACATAGTTCACACACCTCGAACCCGGTGACTTCCGCTCGGGCCGCCGCTCGGCCGTCATCGCTCGCTGATGGGCGGTCAGGCATGGCCGCGAGGCCATGATAACGACGAGACGGCGCGTGCTTGCCGTCTCTACGCGTCGAGGGCGGCGGTGCTGGCTGTCACCCTCGCGCCGCATAACGACGCTGTCTCGGCAAGTTCGGCGTCCGTCGTGTCGGACACCGCGCCGCTCGGGTATTCGATGCGGTATATCGTCGTCATATTTGAACCACCACCTTCCAAACGTCGGTGTACCGCGGATCGTTGACCTCCTCCGCGGCGATGAGCGCCCCGAGCGCGATGTTTGTATCGAACTCACGCTCCGCGCGACGCTTCGCGACGTTTTTCGCGACCTGCTCGGGCGACGACGACACACCCTCCGCGAAGCCGTACTCGCTGAGGTTGATTTCGTACGTCACGGTCGCCTGAAGGTTATCGCGTTTCACGTCAATCTCGTCGGGGATATCGGCCATTACGCCATCACCTCGACGAACTCGCCGTTCTCGTCGACCTCGGCGATCGCGGCGTCGCTCGCGGGCTGTTCGACTCCGACCGGGGTAACGCGTTCTTCGCACATATCGCAAAACACTCCGTTTCGCCGTCGTACGGCTCATCAGGCCGGCTTCAGCCGGCGACGGATTGATGCGCCCCGTCGAGTGTTACTCGCGGGGGACTCACTTGCGCGACGCCCCCTCGTTTCCATGTCCGCTACTCGCGCGTCTGGCCTAACCGCGCTTTGAAAAACGCCGCCGGAAGCTCACGCTGTACCGTCGACGGGATGACTACCTCGGTGTACGCTGTACGCCGTGTCGGCGCACGCGGTCGACTGGGCGGGGAACTCGGGGTCGCTGGCTCTCGCCTCGCCGTATCCCACGTCTAAGCCCCGTTTCCACGGACTGCCACTCAGGGCACGTCGGCGTCGGTCTGTGTCGTGACTTTACTCACACGGGCTCCGACGCTTTATCGCTCGACGCTGTCCGGCTCGCCAGCACCGCCGCTCACCGGACGAGATCGAACGCCCGCTGATCCACACCCGAGGTTCCAGAGGCTCTCTGCGGCCGGCACCGCGCCGCGTCGAACGTGGGGATCCTCGCCCGACCGGGGTAGCGCCTTGCGCCCGCTTCCACTCGGGCACTCCGAACCGGCGCTGGTTCATGGACCTCCTCTCGGAACGTGCTTGACCGGGCAACCCCGGTCACGACCTGACCCCGCTTGGCGAGGGGCGTCGGCCGCTGTCGTCGCGTGGGTTCGCACACCGCAACTGCCTTCGCCTTCTTCTCACCCGTACATACGTTCCGGGGGATAATAAAACTTTACCTGTTCAAGCGAGGTTTGCCTATAAACATCCCCTCGACCTCCGGGGACTCCGGGGCTAACTCACCCCCAAACACCCCGTCAGACGAGGCGCAGATACTCGCGCGCGCTCCGCGCCTACCACGAGGTCGAGGAGGCCGAGTCCGAAGCCGGCACGATCGTCCGCCCGCCGCTGCTATTCCACAGGACACGATACCGCCGATTCGCCGCGTCGAGGCCGTCGTCGAACGCCGTCGCCACGTATTCGAGCGCGGTATGGAGGTCGCGGAGTGTCTTTTCGTCGAAGAACGAGTCGAGAAGGCGCCAAAATTCCGTGCCGACCGGCTCTCCGCCGATCGTCACGTTCGACTCATCCTCGCGGAGCATCGCGTCGAACGTCCGATTCATGTCGAGGATCTGCTGGAGGTTGTGAAGGACGATCGGCGTCGAGTCGAGCGAGGTCTCGCCTGAGGCAATCGCGTCGAAGCCGCGATCGCGTTGCGTCCGTGTACACACCGGACATCGGCACGGGAAGAAGTCGAGTTCCGTCGGCGACAGGTATTCGTTCTCCTCTTCATCGCGCGTCGACAGGACCGTGAACCGGCGCCGCGCCGTGCGCGGCAACTCGAACCGCCGTGCCTTCGCGCCGTACGTGTGCGCGGTCGAGTCGGACGTAACCATCTGGTCGGTCCGACTGGCGTAGTACATCAGGAGCGGGAGCTGTTGCTCGCCCGACACCTGAAGGACGTGAATATACTCAGCGTCGTCGAGGTACTCGGCCGCGAACGCGAGATGATACGCCACCTGCCCGATCGACGTGGCCGGCTTCGGCGACAGCGTCCACGCACGGGGCTTTTGGAGGCCGGCGTCGGCCGCCCCATCGACCGCCCGCTTCCACCACTCGCGGGCGAGCTTGTGCGAGTCGTCGGCGCGGGGATGCGGCCGGGCTTGGATCACCGGCGCGAACAGGTACCCCGCCGCGCCGTCGGCGCCGTCGTCGCGCAACTCCTGAAGTCGATGGCCCATCCGTTCGACCATCTCGCGGTGCCGGACGGCGTGGTCGTAGAACTGCGACTCCCACTCACGGGTGAACTCGTCTTGCGCGGCGAAGTTTTGCGTCCCTTCGGTGTTACCGTACGGCGGGAAGTCGATGGTCGAGCCGGCGTCGGCGTTCCGCACCTGCCACTCAACGAGCCGCTCCGGGTTGATCCGGTACTCGTTGAAGTCGTGGTCGGCCGGGTCATCGACCATTTCCGCGTCGTCGATCGTCACGAGTTGGAACCCGCCCGAGTCGGCGAAGATGAACTGCTCACCGCGCTCGAACCGAAACACGTCGCGGAAATCGTGTTCACTCAGGTCGACGCCGCCGATCCCCCCGGCCGGATTGACGAGCGCGAACGGATGCGCCGGCATCACGGAGTCGGACTCCCACCAACTCATCTCATGGCCGTCGAGCAGGTAGTCGTGGTCGGCCTCGGTCGACGGCAGCCCGGTATCGATGTCGCGCCGGCTCCCGTATCGCTGCGCCGCGATCCGGGCGATCGAAAAGCCGAACACAGGCATGAACGTGTACCGTCCGCGCCGGAGGACCGACTCGACCGACCCCGCGCTCGTCACGGCGTCATCTGTTGACGAGACACCGTCGTCTTCGGTGCCGTCCGCGCTCCATGTAGTATCGGACGCGGGGCTCCGGTTGACCATCTCGCCGCCGTCTGACCGCGTCTCTGGCGTCGGCCCCCACGCCGAGGGATCAGGCCCCGACATCCGCGCTCACCTCCAGCAACGCCTGATTCACTTCGATGAGGCGATGCGCGCGGTGATGCGGCACGTCGACATCGCGGTTATACGGCTGGTCGTAGACGACGACCGTGCCGGGGGCATCCCGCTCCGCGACCGCGGCGGGGAGCCGTGGATCGTCGTCGACGTACACATCGTAATCGAGGGCGGCTTTCGACCCGTCGACGCGGACGAACTCATCGAACTCGATGCCGTGGTCATCGAGCCACCGACGCCGATACTGTTCAGCGCCTTTGTGGTCGGGGTACTTCGAGACGATGTCGAGCGTGTCGACCTCCGGATGCGTCTTGATACTGTACGTCTGGAAGCTCGGCGCCGGCTCCATCGGCTCGATCTCCTGATGCCGGAGCGTCCACGCGTGCCACAGCGCAGACAGGTACCGGGCCTCACCGAACTCCTCTAACCCCCACTCCCACGACTCGATATCGGCGTACGAGTAGTCGTGGTCGGGGCCGCAGATGAGGTCGAACGCGACGCGACACGTCGCCGCGATCGTCGAGTCGAGGTCGAGGGCCACTCTCATCGGTGTTCACCGTAGTCGCCGACCGTCAGGTCGTCAGGGTCCGTCTCACCACGCTTTACCTGACACGCCGCGGCGATGCCGGCGTACCCCGCCACATCGCGCGGATGGTCGATATCGTACTCGCCGACCGCGTTACGGCTCATCTTCAGGATCGCCATCATGTACGCGACATCGAGGCCGGTGAGTTCCTCGTGCGACGCGAGGATGCCTTGGCCACGGAGATACCACGTCCAACCGTCGGCGATGTGCTCTTGATTTTCGACGGCGTCGCCGTGCGTGTCCCGGTCCGAGTCGACGAGCCGGCCAACGTCTTCCAACACGTCGCGCGCCAGTTCGTCGCCGGTCGATCCGGGCGCCGGCTCCGGCTGGCCGTGCGCCACGTCCTCAACGCCAGTCGGGTCGCCATTAGTCATCGCTCGGCACCCCTGCGAACGACGACTCATCGATCAGACCGGCCCGCTCCGCGAGGCCCGACGCGGCGTAGAACACCGCGGTATCGCCGGCCGCGAACACCATCTTAATGATGTACTCCGTCGTGATGATGGAGATCGTCACGGCGAACGGCACGGTCGTTCCGCCAAACACCGGCGGCAGGATGATGAACGCGAGCCACGTCCAGACGGCCGTATCGACAAGTTGGGAGGTGCCGGTGCTGATCATGTTCCGCGCCCACTTGTGCCGGAAGCCGGTAACGCGGCGGACCGCGTGAAACACCGAAACATCGATGTTCTGCGACAGGATCAGCGACAGGACCGATGCGGTGACGATCGAGTACGACCCGCTCAGCACGGCGGCAAACTCCGATGCGAGGGAGTAATCGGCCGCGGCGGGCATCCACACCGCGAACGAAACCATCGCGAACGTCGCCGCCAACGCGATGATCGTCGCGTTCACGACTCGCCGCGCCGTCTTCTTGCCGTACACCTCACTCAGCAGGTCGGTCATCAGGAACGACACGCCGATCATGAACGCGCCGACCGATCCCGTCATCTCCCCGAGGATCGGGAAGTCGTACACCGCGAGTTTCGTCGCGGTGATGTTGGCCGTGACGAGCGACGCCACGAACAGCGCCACGATCGTCATCTTTACGAACGATGCGTCAAACGTCGTCGACAGCTTGGATTTCACAGACATGACCGGGGTAACGATGGGATTCAATTCGCGGACGATTCGCCTCGGGCGCCGGACCGCAGGATCTCGCGGTCGATCGCGCCGAACTCGACTGTCTCCTCGATGCCGCCACGTCGCGCCTGTTCGAGACGAACGTAACAGTCGACGAGGTCGGCCGTCTCGGTGATGTCGCGGTATATCTCAGCCCCGAGGTTCTCGGCGCTGATTTCCGCCTCGCGCCACGACTCGACGTATTGTTTCAGCGACTTCGACTCGATGCCGGACTCACCGGGGATGTACCGGATGACGAGCCGGTAAAAGTCTGGGCCGCCGAAGTCGAACGGGCAAAACGCCGTCAACTCCTCCGTATCAAACGACACAACACGGCCAGCGTCGATCGACGGCGCCGCGATTTCTTCGAGTAGTGCGCCACGTTCGTTCTTGACTTCGTGTTCATACATGAGTGACCGGGGTAACGGTGTCTCTCACTCAATTCACGACATCTCGCCGCGTCGAACCGTTTTCGCCGTGGCCGGGCGCCGCTCGTCGCTCAGTGGTCCGTCGCCCGACTGCCGCCGGACAACCGTGAACACCGAATCACGGCCGAGCGACGCGGTGACATCGGCGAAGATGCGATCAACGACGGCCTCAACACTCTCTGCGTCATCGACATCCAACTCGCGGATGTACTCCTCGAACGCGCCGGCCCCGATCGACTCGCCATCGGGCGTAAACTCCACCTCGATCGTGAGTCGACCGAGTTTCGTCCCCTTCTCGCGTTCAAGCAGGACACGCCGGTCGGAATCGTCTATCTCGTACGTTTCGAGCGTGGTTTCTTGGGTCATACCACACCGGTATATTACACACGGGGAGGGTTACCTCACCCGCGTTACACACTTGGCAGTTCGTAAATCACCACGCTACCACGATGTCCCGGCCGCGGACTCCGCGAGCTGTGGCTCCTCGTCTTGGTCGATGTCTTCGTCAGCCCACGCCTCCATATCGTCGGTATCGATGCCCAACGCCTCGATCGCATCTTTCGAGAGGTCGTGGTCAAGCGCCAACTCCATGCGCTCGTCTTCATCGAGGCCACGGAGGATCGGGTACACCCGCCGCTTGAACTCGTAATACGAGCCGGCGAACGTGAAACCGCGCTCGTCTTTCAACTCCTGATACACCGCCGCCTCGGGACTCGACCCGTCCGGCCCGTCCGTCGTCGACCGGAACCACGAGGGAAAGTTGACGTTGATGTAGCCGCCGTACGGCTCCGTCAACCGCGTCTCGGGCAACATCTCGACGAACGCATAGGCGTAACGTTGGAACCGGAACTCCTGCCGCTCCCACGCTCGACCCGCCCACTCGTCGGCCGCCGCGAGCGCCTGATACGCGACGCCCTGCTCCAGTCCGCGAAACTCCGTCGTGATGTTCTCATCTGCCCAGAGAATCGCGTCGTCTGGCCGAGAGAACGTGTCGTCATCCGCGGCCAGGGCATCACGCCACGTCTCGGCATCGCCGCTCAGCAACGCGTCTATCGCCGAGAACTCGCCCTCGTCCCACGTCCGGCCATCGGCGCCGGCCGACCCACCGCCGGCGACGTGCTGGAGGTCGTTGATCGCCGAGCGGAGGTCGGGCCGCTCCGCGAGCCGCTTCAGCTCCGACGGCGCGAGGTCGATCCCTTCCGCTTCGGCGATCTCTTTGAGCTTCGCCTTCCGCGACCGCACGCCAAGCGAAAACTCCCGCACTTCGGCCGCCGATGTGATCGGGTCCGGCACCTCATACTTGTCGTTGGCCGTCAGGATGACCGGGTTCGACGGGTCGCGCAACTCCTCGTACAACGGCGAGAGATCGACCGCCGAGTGTTGCGAGTCCACCTCGTCGACGAGGACGAGTTGGTGGTCGGCCGTCGTCGGCGTCGACCGCATCGTCCGCGTGAACTGCGCGATATCGTCGCTCGTCCGCGCCGCCGACGCGTTGATCTCATGAAGCGGCCAGTCAAACGTGTCGGCCGTGACGTACGCCGTCGACGTCTTGCCCGTTCCGGGCGGGCCGACCAACAGTTGCGGCGGGTCGCCGGGCGACCAGTTGGCCGCCCAGTCACGGATCGCATCGAGATCCTGATTGTTGCCCTGAAGTTCGTCGAACGTCTCGGGCCGGTACTTCTCGACGAGCTGCTCACTCATCGTTCGACCCCTCCGGCTCACCGCCATCGGTCTGCGCCGCCCCCTCGACGCTCCGCAAGTACGCGACCCACGGCACGCGGTCGTTGAGGTCGTCGGCATCAGGCATCGCCTCCCACCTCAAGCTCGAGTTGCCGCTTCTTTTGAACGACCGTCCCGCAGGACCGCGAACAGGTCACGGTGTTTCGTCGCTGTGCGGCGGTGAACTCATCGCCGCAGACGACGCACGTTCGCTGCTCGTACTTCTCGCTGTCTACCGCTTGGGCTGACATTTTGACCGGGGTAACGTGGATCGGTATTTTACCAGCCCCAATCCGAGGCCGTATCTTCGTCGGCATCCGCAACGGCGCCCTGATCGTCGGTGTTCCACTCACCCGACCAGTCGCCGCCCGCGGCGCTCGTCGTCTGTGCGCCTTGCTTGAGTTCGGTCCACCGCCATCCGACCTCGTCGAGAATCGGTTCGAGCGGACTTTCTAACGCTCGTTCGAGGTGTTTGTCGATATCGAGGTCGAAGCCGTCAGGCACGTCATCTGTCCAGTCAAGCGCCAAAACGTCGGTGCCGGGCGCCATCGTCGGCGTCGACTCTACGAAATACATCCACGGGTCGTCTCCAACACGCCAGTCAGCATCGAGCGTCTGATTCGCGTACCGACAGGCACGGGCGACCTGCGTATTCCCGTAGTCGTCGAGCGGCTGCCCGAGCGACGACGGTAACGCGATCTCGTACGGCTCGATGTCGCCCGCCTCGATGTCGTCGATCAGGCCGCGGATGTACGCCGAAACCTCGTCGAACGACTCTCCAGCAAGGATGCGGTTGATCACCTCGGGCTGTGCGCGTTCAGTCAACTCCGGCGCGTCGGACCGCTGCGCCTCGAACCCCGTCGTATCGATATCACCGTCGACACGCTTGCCTTCCGTCCAGACGATCCGGCCGGCATACCGCTTTTTACTGCCGGCTTGGATGAACCGCCGGTAAAGCTTCTCGAACTCGTACACCAGCGCGTGCCGATCGGTGCCGTGTAACTCTCCGTCCGCGTCGAGGTATGGATGGGTGCCGGTGAGGTTCGAGGCGGCGACGCATCGATCCATGCCCTCGTTGATGTGTGCCTCTAACTCGTGTCCGCGGTCGAGGGCGGTTTCGATGTCTTCGTCCGGCTCCGCGAGCGATACGAGGACCGAGTCCGTATCTCCGTAAATCGTCTCGTAACCGCGTTTTTCGGCGATTTCCTTGCCCATCCACAGCGCATATCGCGCGGCGGACGTGACGGCGTCACCGAGGCCGTACTGCCCGAGGCGCCAGTAGTTATTCGACATCACCCCGTAGAACGAGTTCATCACGACCTTGATCGCCGCCTGTTTCCGGTCGTACACGCCGTACAACTCGTCTTCCGGGTCGTTCTCGTCGCGAAGCCGCTTGAACTTCGCTCGGCGCGGGAAGAGCCGGCGCAGATACTTCGGGATGAGCCCCTCGGTCGACAGGTCCGACCACATCGTATCGAAGCCGATCGCGTCATGGCCGAACTCCCCGCCGTCGGCCTCGTCGGCGTTCGGGAGCCACGGGATATCGATCGTCTGCGGCACCGGGCCGGGTTCCATGTCGTCGTAGAAGTGCGTTGTCTCGGGGCTGATATTCCACGTAATAATGACCGAGGGATACAGCGACTTGAGGTCGACCACACCGACCCACTCCTCGATGCCGTCGGCCGGCGTCAGCACCAGTCCGCCGTCGTTCGGCGGGATGTCCGACTCCTCCATCGACGGCAGAATCTCGGCGTCGCTCGACTGCGACATGAGGTAACCGTCGACGAGCCGCATCGTCTGCGACGTATCCGACAGCTCCACCTGACACAACTCGGCGAGTTCGAGGTGAAACTCGTGGATCGCCTCGTGGCGATCGAGCGCGACCGTCAGCGCCACGTCGATAATATTGTACGCGAGCAGGTCAGACGGCCGGTTCTCGAACGCGTCGGTGATATCGACGTTCGGCATCTTCCCCACGTCCAACTTCCGCTTGGCGACGTAGTCGAGGCCTTTTGAGCGCCACTCGCCGAACGACATCGTCTCGGTGAAGCCGTCCATCATGTCGAACGCGGGGAGGCCGTCGACCATCCGCGGCAGCTTCCGCCGGCGCGACGCGTAGCCCGTATCAGACAGTTCGTGGCGAGTCACGTCGCCGAGGTCCAACTCCGCCATCCGACCGAGCAGGTAGTCCCAGTCAAACTCCACCCAGTTCCACCCGCTCGTCACATCCGGCCGCCGTTTCTCGACGAGCCGGATAAACCCGCGTAACAACGCGCTCTCGTCGTCAAACCGACGGAGGGTAATGGGCCGGTCGACTTCCTCGGCTACCGCGTCTGCGTCGAGATGCGCGTTTAACGCGTCGCTGACCGCGTCGGGTTCGACCGCGCCGTCGGGATCGAGGTACAACGCGATGTACTCGTCTTCGTACGAGTCCCACGCCGTGATATGGCTAATTGGCTGGCTATACTCATCGAGGAGTTCGGGGATCGTCAGCCCCGCGTCGAACTGTAACACCTCGATATCTGCGATCAGGAGACGGGGTTCAATCGGGTCCGACGGCATCGCCGGGTCCGTCTCAATCGCGTCGATCGAGCAGCGACGCGTCTCCGGCACGCGGATGTACCCGGAGAGGTCGTAGTCGATCGTACACCGGCGGTAGTACGGGATGTCCGCCTCATGGTCGTCATCGACTGCGTCGGCCAACTCGCCGGCGTGTTGCGGCGTCAGCGTGTCGACGCGGGAGAGCGGTTTTCCGTCGTACGACTCGAAGCCACTCGTCACGTCACGAACGCGTTTGTCGTCAGAAACAGCATCGACTTCGTCGTCAGGAACGTACAGGTACGGCACCGTGCCGTCAATTTGTATCGTCCGCCGATCTCCACACTCGTCGCGACCGGCGGCGGTCACTACGATCGTCCCGTCGTCCTCGATGTCGTGGCTCAGCGACGTGACGCGCATCAGCACGTCACGCTCGTCAGCCACGGATGAGCCCGACCGGGGTTCTTGGGCCATCGTCGTCATTATCTGGGACAATTGAATTTTAACCTCGCGTGTTACCTAATGGCTGATTCGTATATTACCGGTCAATATTGCTCGTACGGCACGGTGCCGGCGCCGGCGTCTGCCGCCGGACAGTACACCTCGTACGGGCAGACCGACCGACAGTAACTTCCCGTCGATGCCGGGAACTGCCCGGACTCTTCGGCCTCGACGAGTCGACGGGCGTAGTCGGTCATGTACTCCCACACCTCATCGCTCGGCTCAACCGACCGAACCCGCTCTTCTTTGAGGTACACGAACCGCACCGACTCGGGCGGCTCCCCGTACTCGGCGAGGTACGCGCCCATATACACCGCCCCCTGTATCTTCTCTTGGTGCGAGGTGTAGTCACGGATTGAGCCCGTCTTCCAATCGATCAGGCCGTCATCGGTCACGAGGTCCATGATCGCGGTGGTCGGTACCGGGTCGGGAATGTCGATCCCGAACTCGACCCGCTGCTCGACGCCGCGAACGCTGGGCTGATCGTTGGCGATGAACCGCGCGGCGGTCCGCATACAGTCGGCACCGGTCGACAACTTCTCGTCTGGCACGCTATACTGTGTTTTCGATTCGAACGCCGCGAGGAGCTCCGATTCGAGGATGTCCTGCCGGTCGAGCGGCGCCCGGTCCTCGGCGATCACATCCTCGATCGCCTCGTGAACACGACTACCAAACCGGAGCGGAACGCCCGGCGGCTCGACATCCTCATGATCGGAGATGTACTTGAACCAGTACGACAGCGGACACCTCGCGAACGTCTTGATACGCGACGCTGATAACTTCGTATCCCGGTCGGGCGTGTCTGAAGTCACGTCCGACTGGAAATCAAGCGTCCACGTATTTGGGTCGAGCGTCGCCGGCACGTCCGAATCTTCGGGCATTACCATGTCACCTCCGCGGCGGAGTTGAGGTCGTGGCCGTCGACCGCGAGCCACAGCTCACCGAACGACGACAGCGCGGCGAGGTAGTCATCGGGCAGGGCGTCGACGCCCCAGACGACGATCGCCGAATCAAACGTGGCGGTAAACTCCGTATTGTAGAACGATATCGCCGACTTCACCTCGCACTTCAGGTCCGCCTGCGCGTAATGTGACTGAAACCACTCCGTCTCGGCGTTATTCGGCACGAGCGCGGTAATGGAGTCGACCGCGTCGCGGTTCGCTTCCTCCCACGCCTTTCGCGCCCATCGCTCGTTAATACCGCGGCCGTACGGCGGATTCATCCAGACGTGGCCGAACCACGACTGCTTTAGCCCGTCGTCTTCCTCCGTATATCGCGTCTCGGCGTACGGCCGCGGCTCAGCTCCGCTCGCCGGATCGAGGTCGTACAACTCCTGATCGAGGGCGTCGAGCAACGGCTCAACGAGCCACGTCGGCGTTCCAAACTCGTCGCCCGAGTTAGAGTCTCCGAAGAACTCACCTCCCCGGAAGTGTTCATGTCCGTCGACTTGATCTTCAGAGTCACTCATAATTCTCTTCGGTCGGGTAACTGTCGCCGAGCGTGAGGTGACGAGCGACTCGCACGTCGGCGAGGAAACTGTGGAACTGTACCGACGGGTTCGACGCCCGGCGCACGCGCCACTCCACGTCCGCTAATTTCTCTAACAGCTTCATCTTCGCCGGCGCCGGGATGTCGTCGCGACCTTTGATCACCCGCAGGAACGACTCCGCGAGGAGTTCGACGTTGGCGCCCTCCTTCAGTAGCTTATCATCGAGGAGGTACATCGCCGTATCGACATCGCCCTCCATCGCCTTCTGGAGAATCGTTCCGACGAGGTCGTCGTCGACGATGCCGACGATACTCGACACGACATCCTCGGTCACCTCACCCTCGATCGCGGCCGACTGAAGCGCGTTGATCGCCGACCGCATATCGCCGCGGGCATCGCGGGCCAACGCCTCGATCGCGTCTGGCTCGTAGTCGACGCCCTCGGCCTCCGCGATCTCGATTAGCGTGGCGGTGACCTGCTCGTCGGTGAGCCGACTGAACCTGAACATCGAACACCGACTCTGAATCGGGCTGATCACCTGCGACGGGTAGTTGACCGACAGGGCGAAGCGCGTCACATCATGGAAGTCCTCGAATATCCGACGTAACGCTGGCTGCGCGTCTCGGCTCAACTGATCGGCTTCATCGAGGAAGATGATTTTGTGGTCTGCGCCGCCCGTCGTCCCTTGCCGCGCGATACCTTTCACTTTGTCTCGGATGGTATCGATCCCACGCTCATCCGACGCGTTCAACTCCGTGAAGTGGTTTTTCCAGTTGTCACCGTACTTCTCACGGGCGAGCGCGGTGATCGAGGCGGTTTTGCCGACGCCCGGCGGACCCGCGAGGATGAGGTGCGGCATCCCCGGATCGTCGACGTAATTCTTGAGCCGCTCAACGGCATCCTCGTTACCGACGATATCGTCGAGCGTCTGGGGTCTGAATTTTTCCGTCCACATCACTTCTCCTATTTTTGTCATGTATCGTCACCTCGGGGTTCGAGTCGGTAGGTGGTCGGCAGGGCGGTACTCTCGATGTCGCTCTTAAGCACGACAGCCTCACCGTCGGCTAACCGCTCGATCGCGGTTTCGGGAATTTGGAGTGTTGTGTCGATTTCCATGTTTACCAGTCGGCTGATGCGGCGGACGTGGTCGTCTCGATAGTCTCTACCTCCGTCTCGACTTCGTGCTCGATGCGGGGCGGCGTCTCAACGACATAAAACTCCTTCACGTCGCGTAATGGATTCGTGCTGATGTTCAGTTGCGGAGACGTCTGCGCCAACGTTTCGACCGCGGCATACACCGCGTTCTTCCGCGAGTCGGTGATCATCGAGGCGATCGCGGCCAGCCCACGGACGAAACCGCGGGTTCGGGCGGCTCGATACTCGCCGTCTTCGACGACCGGCACCGGCGCGTTTACCATCCGGCTCCCGACCGCCTCGCTGATCGCGTCCCCGCTATGACTCGTCGCCCCGCGGATCGTCTCGAACGTCGACCGTGGATCGTCGATGCCGGCGACGACGATGTTCGCCGCGCAGATATCGATCGTCTGCGCCGTCTCGCCGAGAGACACGGTCATCGTCGTGTCGTCGGCGTCGGCCACCGCATCCAACTCCGACGGAGAGACGACCGTGTCTGCGTCGTCTAACAGGGCCTCGCCGACGCGGGCCGCGGCGTTTGGCGAGAAGCTCATCGCGACTCACCTCGAGGAGTATCTCCACCGGGGTAACCGTACATCGGGCAGGATTCGGGATCATCAGCCCGAGTACAGAGACCTTTATTCATAAGCGTCGAACAGCTCCATGTTCCGGTATTGTTCTCATACAGGCTCTCTAACTGGTATTCCGTCACGTCACGGTCGTAGTCCGCCCAGCCCAACTGCGCGATCAACTCGCCCGCCTCCGCCGGTGTCATGCCCGACGCCAACAGCAGCGTGCCGAGTTGAACACGCACGTCGTTCGGCGGATTCCGACCGAGCGCCCGCTCGTAGACGCACGGCATCTCGGTCATCTCGCGGATCACCCGCTCGGCGACCTCGTTATCGACCGCCGTGACCTCCGGCACTTCTCGCATCTGCTCTTGGCCGAACTCGTCCGCGTCCGGCCCCTTGTACGCCTCTCGCACCGTCAACTCCGGCCGTTCCTCCGCCCCGATCGACAGCGACGGCCGCGGCGAGTCCGCGAGGTCGAGCAGCTCCTCGGGCGTGATGTCCGCCAACTCCTCGCCCGTCAACGGCACCTGAACCGCCGCCGTCGGGATCGACGTGCCGCCGCTGTGATCGACACGCCGGAGGTTCGGCACGCGGAGGATCCGGTACTCACGGCCCGTCGCCCGCGAGTCGACCGTCGGCAACTCCAACTCGCTCACCCACCGCCGGGCGTTGGTCTGAACCTTCAGCCCCGGCCGGGAGGCGGTCGACTCGTACAACTGGTGTACGTGGAGGCCGAGGCCAGAGAACACGCCACACACGGGGATGTCGGCGTCCCGTGAGGCGCGGGCCAACTGCCGGGCATCATCGCACACGTCGCCCAGCACGGCGTCTCGCACGTCTGCGTCGGTCCGCATCCGTTCGATGATGTCGCCATCGCGAGCGTCGTCGGGGATGAGCGGATGCGCCCAGCGCCGATCGGCGTCCGGCGCCGCTTTCGCCGCTGAGTCGAGGTCGAACGACACCTTATCGATCGCGACGGCGTTGCCGACATATTCGCCGCCGTCGACAAGCGGCTGATACGACGCGACCGAGGCGTAGAGGTTCCGTTCGTTACGGACCTGCTCGATGACGCCTTTCATTTCTGACGCTGAGTTCACGAGGTACTGGCGAAGGCCGCCGTCACCGTACGGGTCAGACACCCCCACGGCCCGCGGAAATTCGCCGAACAGCGTTCGGGTCGGCGCGGTAAGCGCATCCATCACCGATCACCTCACGCCGAGACGGAGCCGACGATGTGGCGGATCGTATGGTCCTCGCGGTCAGCGACGAACGCGAGCGGGTTATTCCCCGGCGCCGTCTGGAGTTCGACTTGCCCAGACAGCACGTTCAACACCTCCTCGAAGCCGTCGTGATAGGTGTTCTCGACATCGGGGCCGCTCACGCTCCGCGTCGGCAGCGTCCCGCGAGCGCCGGAGCCGGACTCGTCGCCAACGTCGACGCGAAGCTCGCCGTCTTCGACGACGATCGGGTAGAACTCCGCCTGCGCGTCTTCTTCGACGAGGTCGACGATGCGGTCGAGCGTCTCGGCTTTCAACTCAACCTGCGTCGGCGCCGGATCGCCGGCCGGGTTCGTGTACTGCTCCTCATCGTTGAATCGGTCGGCCAGCCAGAACGGCACGTCTTCGAGGGCCGCCTCCGAACCGGGCAGTTTCGTCCAGGTGTTGAGCGACGGGCCGACCGCCCGGATGTGCGACGCGAGCCGCGTGTCCGAACTGCCCGTCAACTCGACCTCGACCGTATCGCCCGCATCGCCGGCGAAGTCGAGGTACGTCAGGGTATCGGCCACGTTCCAGATGGCCTCGGCACCCGTCTCGAACTCGAACTCGTCGCCGCTCGTGTCGATCGCCGTCTGCGTGGTCGCGTCGGCCGCGACTTCCAACTCCGTGAAGTAGTCCTCACGGAAGGTCGCGTACGTCAGCACGACTTCACCGGGAGCCGCCTGAAACACGTCGAGCCGATCCTCATGTACGTCGATGTAGAGGTCGGAATGTTCGGTTTCGCCGCTGAGCGACGTTTTCTCGATAATCTGTGCGATTTCGCTAAGCGTAGCTCGCAGGGTCGCGAGCGTCTCGTTCTGACTCATGTGTGACCGGGGTATGTCGGGTTACTCGTCGTCGCTGTGCGCCTCGTCGATCGCGTCGATGTCGTCGTCGCTCGGCTGGTGTTTGAACACCCACCACGGCGTCTCACCGCCCTGCTGTTGGATGAATTGCGCCGCGAACGTGAGAATCGCCCGTCGCTGACTCACGCCGCGGCCCGTCACTTGTTCGACGCGTTGTTTCGCCCGATTCGAACGGACATACAACCGCGTCCGCTCTTCCGGGGGCAACTCTAACGGCTCCGCGTCTTCGGGGATAATCGTGCGGAGTAGCTCGTCAAACGACAGCTCTCCGCTGTGCGTCTCGTCGATAATCCCCAACTCCACCGCCCGCTGTTTGACCGCCGGAAGGCGTTTCATCGCCTCCAACAGGCGTTTATCGGAGTCGTAGACGCGAATCGACGATTCATGGCTCATTCTTGGACGTAGACCTGTGGGTCATGGTCGATTATTGTTTCGGCTTCGATCGCGTCGGCCAATTCATCGACTGCGACTGGCTCGTCTGACGACTCGGCTTCCTCGATTCGGTTGACGGCGTCCCGAACCTTCGGGAACGTCGGCTTTTCCATGCCGACAAACACGTTATCCGTGAAGTTGGAACCGACGAGGTCACCGACCTTCCCGCTATCGTCGTCTTTCCGAGCGCGGAGAATCGTGTCCGCCTTGTACGGGTTATTCTTCTCGCCTTTTGGCTCGTAATACTGCCGGTCCTGCTCATCCTCGAACGTCTCCTCGAAGTCGACGCGTTCCATCGCCGTCCAGTAGAAGTGATACGGCGAATCGACGATGCGGCCGCGGAACTCGCCGTTGTGATACTCCTTGATCACCTGCCAATCGGACTCCTGCGACGAGTTGAAGTTGGCCGACAACTCCACTTCCTCGGGGTCTTTCAGCTTGTAGTTTTCGAGGATGTGGTGCGTCTGCGCCCACTCCCACATCAGCGACATCGAGTCGACGACGATCGACCCGGTGACCCCGCGCTTCTCACGGTGCCAGTCGAGCCACTCTAACGCTTCATCGAGGGCCTTGCGGGTGCGCCGGAACTTCGTATCCGGTTCGGCCGTCATCGACTTCGGCTGCCAAATTTGGACCTCGCGATTCGTGAACTTGTGCGCGATATCGTCGGCCTTTCCCTCCAAGTCGAGGAACGCCACCGGCTCGGGCATGGTAAAGCCCATATGCGTCTTGAACAGTTTTGGCGGTCCCCACGCCATTATCTTCCACCGGCGATCCCGCTCGGCGGCCTGCTCGACGCTGATCGCACTTGATGGCGTCGGAGGTTCGGGCGCACCGTCCGCTGTCTCGCCAGAGACGCCGTCGTCTGCGCCGTTCGACTCGTCGTCGGGGGTATCGGTCATGTCGACCGCGCTCGTCACAGACGGCGTCATCTCGTCCGTCTCTTCGCCGCCATCGCCGCCGTCGTCATCGGCATCGGCCGGCGCCACATCATCGCCGTCGTCGTCATCGGGCGCCGTCGCGTTCTCCGGCTCGGGCGCCCCCTCCGCATCGGGGAGGTCACCCGTCTCGTCGATGTCGAGTTCGTCGCCGTCGTCGTTGAGCGTCTGCTGCTTCTCGATGTCCTCCGCACGGCTGTTACCGTCGTCGTCGCTCGCCGGCTCGTCCGTGTCGTCGGACTCGTCGACCGGGGAGCCGCCCCAGCCGCCGGCACTCTCGTCGCCGTCGCCGCCGTCGGAGGTGCTTGTTCCGCCCCAGCCGCTCGCGCCACCGTCGTCGTCGGTGGTCGAGCCGCCGTCGGCTTTCGGTTCGTCCGCGTCGTCGCTGACTTCGTCTTTCCAGCCCATCGTTAGATGGTGTCTTCCTCGATGGCTTCGTCATCGGCGCCATCGGAGCCGGCGTCTTCGTAGCGATCCCCGTCGTAGGGGAACTCGACGATCGGGATCGCCCCGAACGCCATCATGCGATACTGGCCGTCGTCGCGTTGGATGAGATAGCCGTACACGTCGAGAACCGACCCCTCGCCGTACATCAACTCGTTTACCATGTCGACTTGAAGGCCGGGCGTCCGCATCTGGTCGGAGACCAGCTCGTCTGGCACGTCGGCCTCGGTCATGATCGTGTCGTCGGACAGCGTCAACAGCCCACTCTCCTCGAACTGAACGCCGTCGACGACGTTGCCCCGGAACCGCTTGATGTCGACCCCGAGGCCCGCCGCCCAGCCGTTCGCGTTTTCCGTCGCGACATGGTCCGCGAAGTTTTGGAGGGTGACGGCGTCGGCCTCCGTAATGAAGTTCTGATGGATCATCTCCCGCTTCGGCTCTCGATCGGCCGGGAGGTCAGCGATCGGGTCGCCCGCCCCGGCATCGGCCGGATCGACCTGCTCTAACACCGTATCCTCAGTCGACTCCATCACGTAGGCCGGGGCGCCGCCTTTCTTGATCGTCGGCGTATTATCGTACGTCCCGCACCGCCGGACATCGGCCGCTACACGGCACGTCTCAAGCGGCCGCATCGACCGTTTCGCGTGGTCGATGTCGACGCCATCGTCACCGTCGATCAGAAAAGTGGCGACGCCAGCCGGCCCGTCGTCGGGGTTGATGACTCCGGCGGCCCGGATCCCGTAGTCGGCCAACCCCGTCTCCATGCGATAGCCAAGCGCCAACATCGGCACCGTTTCGGTATCAGCCGACCCGCCGCCCGAGAGGTTGATGTCGGACTTGACGACGTTAAACGCCTGCTGCCGCATCTCGTCGGCCGGCTCCTCCGACACGACGAGCCCTTCATCGTTCCACTCGGCGAGCTTCGCCTCAATCGCGTCGCTGATTTCGGCTTCTGTTTTCTCGCTCGATTCTGCCAACGCCGCGATTTGTTCCGCTAAGTCACTCACACTTGACCTGCCGCCCGACCGGGGTAGGTAGGCGACACCCGACCATACACGGTGGGTAGGGAAATAACACCCCCTGAACGTCTCGGGCCAGACGTAACACGGGAGGGCAAACCCTCGCCGGCCTTTACACATCGACGGACCGATGTCCGACCTTCAATCCCTATCCGGCGTCGGGCCGGGCAAGGAGTCGAAGTTGCGAGATGCCGGTATCGAGTCAGTCAACGAGCTGGCGAACGCCGACCTCGACACGCTCGAGAACGCCGGTATCCGACAAGCCGAAACGATCCTCGACCGCGCTCAGCGTCAGGGAGTCCAGATACAGAGTGGCGTGGCGGTCGAAGAAGAGCAACAGGAAGCCGCGAAAGTGACGACTTCGCTTCCCGAGGTTGACGCCATGATGGGCGGCGGCCTCCGCGGCGGGTTCATCGTCGGCGTGAGCGGAGAGTCGAAAGCCGGCAAGACGCAGTTCGCCTTACAGTCGCTTGTCGCTGCCGCTCAGTATCATGTCGGTGAAGCGGTGTATATCGAAACTGAGCCAAACCGTTTTCAAACTGAGCGGCTTCGCTCTCTCATCCGTGACGATGGGGAAATGGGGGAAAACATACGAAAGGGGGTAAATGGGGAAGACGGTCTAGACGGTCTAGATGATCAAGACGATCGAGACGATCGTCATGAAGAATATCTCGACGATCCTCGAACCGATCCACGAGACGTATTGAGTCATATCCATAAGATCGAGGCATATGAGCCAGACGACGATGTCGACAACCTTCGTGTTCAACGCAACTCATACGATGCGGTTCGAGAGACGTTCGATGAAGTATCGATCGTCGTCGTTGACTCGTTCATCGCGAACTTCCGACTAAGTGGAGAGTTTACCGATCGATCAGACCTCCCCGATCGTAACGCAGTTATCGCCGATCACCTCGAAGCGATACAATCACTCTCCAACGACTTCGATTGTCCTGTTCTACTCACACTTCAGGTTCAGGGTGACCCCGATGCGTACTCCGGTTCGGACTTCAGCTTATGGGGACCGGTCCTGATGGATCATACGATCACTCATCTGCTCCACCTGACGCACGGTAAAGGCGACAAGAAACAGGTAGAACTGAAGGGACATCCGTCTCAGCCCGACGACGAGGTAACTTTACATATACCGGAAGACGAACCGCTTATCTCGGCATAAGTTAAACAACTCGACGTTCGTGTGCCAAGCGATAGACATCTGTCCGATTTTCTCTGAAAAAGTTTTATTAGGCCGGCCGGTTAATGGTCGGATGAGACGGTTTCCACCGTCTCGTCAGGCACTCAGCCCGACCGGGGTAACGATTGGGCCTTGGAGGGGAGGTGTGTCTTCCACACTTCGCACCTTCCCCGCCTGTCTTTCTACGGAGTGACTTCAGTAATTCCACCCGCCATCGATGTGGTGCCACTATTCATAGGTGTTAAGGTGTAATTATCAGATGCCCCACGCGGCCCTTCCCTTACCCCGGTCGGGCGACTGCGTGGGCTGCCCAACACGACGGGGAGAGTGTAGCATAAGTCCCCGGACAGCCCCCACGCCATGTCAATCTTCAAGGACATCCAACGCGACCCGGATGTGTGTAACAACTGTTTCAGACGGACCCACACCCGGTATTCGCGGGAGTACGCAGTTGACTGGGTGTACGACCCATCAGAGCGGGACTACGACTTCTGGCCTCGCCTCGTCGACCACGGCGAAGAGGTACGGCGACGGCGTGGGGAGACGACAAAGGTGCCTGACGAGACGCCCGCCGGTGGCATGACAACGACGTGTAAGTGTGGCGTCCAGTACGTGCCGCCGGAGGACCTCGCCGACGATGAGACGTGGAAGATTCGCCCGATGCCGAAACGGCTGTTTTTCGAGGCGGCCGAGCGGCTGGCGGATCGAGTGAGCGAACATGATGCCGTCGCGTCGTTGGATCGCGACGACTTTCTGGCCCTGCTCGACGAGTGGAAGTCAGACCCGGATGAACAGTTTCGCGACGATCGCCTGTTTGAGCGGGCGGTCGAGCGAACCGTAACGAAACACGCCGCCGACGATGGGAGTCAAGATGCCGCTCGAAACGTGCCCTAACTGCGATTGGCCGGTTTCGGAGTATCACGAAACCTGCCCGCGATGCGATACCCCGGTCGAGCATGAGTAATTTATCGAACCTCCTTACCGACGCACAGCTCGAACTCCTGAGTGAGTTGCCCGAAACGCCGTCGGAACTCGCTGACGAACTCGGCCTCAGTCGGTCGGGCGTTCAGAGTCGGGTGACCCGTATCCGCGACCGTCTTGCGGAGTCCGACGCCGACGCCGCCGTGAAACATGATGGCGAGGCGTACTACCTGACCGGCGAGGATACCGAGAACGTCCGCCGGCTGTCGACGCAGGCGAAATCGACCATCACACGCCGCGCTAACGAGTTCCGCACCGAACAGGAAGCGGCGGTCCTTCGACGCCTCAAACGCCGAGAGCCGTTGCGTGCGACGCCAGACGCCGACCCAGACGCCGAGTCCCTCGTCGTCGCATTCGGCGATGTTCACATGGGCGACCTCATCACGGCCGGCGGTCGGGAGGTGTATAATCCCCGGATCGCCTACGGCTCCGTCCTCGAAATCACTCGCCGGACGCTCGAAATCAAGGACATGATGGAGTCGATGACCGACATCGACACGGTTCATGTCCTCTGGCTTGGCGACATGGTCACCGGCGAGCGCGTCTACGACGGGCAGGAGTACAATATCACCCTCCTGCTCGCCGACCAACTCGCGATGTCGGTCGAGGTGTTGACCCACCAAATCGAGACGTTCAGCGAGCACTTCGATACGGTCACCGTGACGGCCGTGCCGGGCAATCACGGCCTCGATAAAGCGTCGGCGAAGTCACAGCAGGCGAATCAGGACCTCAACTGTTACCGCTGGACGGTCGATCGGCTCCATGAGGCCGGCGTCGATAATGTCGACTTCCGTATCTCGAACGGCGGGCACTACGCGAACCGCGAGATACGCGGTCATAACTACCATATCCGACACGGACAGGACGAGCAGATTCACGCCGATGCGACCGCTCGATCGGAAGCCGATCAACGCGGTCTCCTGTACGCTCACGACTACGACGTACAGGTCCGCGGGCACTTCCACACGAGCCGGCAAGAGGAGGTTCTGAATACGGCGGATGTCGTGACGCTGCCCTCGCCGAAACCCGGCGACGACTTCGCGGAGCGGATTGGCCGGCCGGATGTCCATGAGTTCCGGGCGCTCGGCAAACTGTGGCGCGTCTCGGATCGACGGCCGATGGCCGGAGTTCACAAGATCGACGATATCGACATGGACCTCGACGCGCTCGATGTGCCGTCGATCGACGATATCCGGCAGCGGTATAACAAGGCGAAGGCGGCCGGTCCGCACGTTCACCCTGTCAGTTGACGATGAGCGCGGTTGACAAGTACACGCGTATCGGTGACATCGAGAACCCTGAGCGGCGCGATGTGTTGGTTCAGGCGATCGCCGAGCGTCGGGGGTGTGATGTCGCCGAAGTGAGCGAAGAAGTCGAGTCGATACTGTCGAACTTCGATGTTGATGCGGTTTACGTTGAGTAAGGAAGTGATCAGACGTGGTCGTTGGAACGTCGATAGGGTTGTTTCAGGCAGTCGTCGGCGATTACATCGCGTGGGTTCTTGGTTCACTCACACTCACAATCGCCGCGTTGGGGCGTGAACTGTACCGCGACCGCCAGCGAGTGAACGAGCTGTGGGATGAGTTGGAGATGAGCGCAAACAAGAGTCGGCTGGAGTATCACGAGGAACGCCTCGACCAACTGGAGGAGTCGCAGGCGCGTCTCGAACGGTACTTCGAGGGCGACCCGAAGGATCCCGGTGATGCCGGTCTCCTTCAGGACGTACACGACATCAAAGACGAGGTTCACAAAATAAGCGACGGTGAGTCAGACGATGAGTAGCGACGCAACTGAGCTAACCGACCTCCAACGTGTCGGCCCGAGCATCGCTGAGTCACTTCGCGAGGCTGGGTACGAGACGGTCGACGAGGTTCTCGACGCTGATCCTGATACGCTCGCCGACGAAGTCGACGGTATCGGCGAAACGTCGGCCCGCATCATTCAGGGCGACGAGGAGGACACCAGCGGCCGGCCCGACAAGTTGGAACAGTATCGCGACTCGATCCTCGATGCGGCCGAACGTGGCCTGACATACGAGGGAATCGCCCGTGTCGCCGGGATTGGGAAGTCGACGTTATACGAGTGGTTCGAGCGATATCCCGAATTCTCGGACGAAGTCAAACGCGCACGAGCAAGAGCAGAGCGTGAGCTGATTCGCGACTGCTCGCCCGAGTTCGTGTTACAGACCTCGTACGGCTACACCAAGACCGAGGAGAAGCAGGTCAGCATGGACGCGGACGTGTCGGTCGATGCCGAGGAAAACGTGACGGCCGATTTCGTGACCTACGATTCGGAGGACGAAACCGATGAGTGACGACGACCTCGTTCCGGTTCGGCTTCAGGCGTACGAAGACGAGGCGGACCTCGATATCGGCGATAATGGCACAGTCCAGAACCACGACGAACTCGTCAACTCCGGGCAGACGTACACCGAGGTTCGGGCGTTGACTCGGGCGTCGGCTGTTCGTCACGACCTGATGGTCGTCGAGCCGGGCGATTCGTTGTGGGACGATCGACTGGCCGACCTTGATGTCGGAGACGCGTGGCGTGCGGAGGAGCTACGCGGAGATGATTGAAGCGGAAGACCCATCGACCGCGTACACCTTCGACACGCCAGACGTCCGCGTCTTCGCCGTCTCTGGCGACCCGGACAAACTCGCGTTCTACGAACCGCCGGGGCGGGAGACGTACCTCGCGATGGAAGAGCCGATCGACCTTCACGAGTACCGATGAACGAAATCGAAGCCCTACTGCTCGGTTTTGCGCTCGGCTCGATCCCGTCGTTGGAGTCGGCGCGGATCATGGTCGCAACGCTCGGTAAGCGTCTCGGCGTCAAACCGGCTGAAATACAGGAGTACAACTCGACGACCAACGACCCCGACGACGGATGACTGACAAGACGCTCAAGCTCACGACTGACGAACAGCGCGCGGCGTTCGACGATGTTCTTGAACTCCTCGACGCGGACATCGAGGCCGGCATCGTCGATGGCGAACAGGCGAGCCGCGGGCGTCGTGCCGGTGAGGTGACGTACGGCGAGGCGGTGCGGATCCTCGCCGAGGCGTATCGCGGGACTCTCGATATTGACCCGGCCTCGTAACGATGAGTGCCGCCACGGCAAATCGACAGCCCCTCACGCCAGCTCCGGCGTTCGAGACGCACGAGAAACAGCAAGAACTCGTGGCGTCGCCCGAGCGGTTCCGTGTTGCCTCGTGGGGCCGCCGGGCAGGCAAGAACATCTCGGCGGTAATCGACCTCGTCGAGCACGTTCGGTATCCGTGGCGGTTTGAGTGGGGGACCGACGATCCTGATGACTACCTCATCTGGTGGCTCGGCCCGTCGTACGACCAAGCGAATAAGTACGGGTTCCAGACGTTCATCGCTGCGATCCCCGACTCATGGATCGACGATGTCAACCGGACAAAGCCGTACGTCGTTGTGCTGTCGAACGGCGTTACAGTCGAGTTCCGGACGTACGACCGCCCCGACTCGCTTCAGGGCGCCGGCGTCGACCACATGATCGTCGACGAGGCATACCAGATGCCCGAGGAGGTGTGGTATTCGGACCTCGACCCCATGCTCCTCGACACGCGGGGTTCGGTCCTGTTCATCTCGAAACCCAAATCCCGGTTTTTCAAGAAGCTGTATGAACGGGGAGAATCCCCGGACTTCGAGGAGTGGGCGTCGTTCCACGCGACGAGCGCAGATAACCCGTTCATCGACGAAAATCCGGAGGATAAACGGGGCGAAGTCCCCGACATGGTGTTTCGGCAGGAGTATCTCGCCGAGTTTGTCGACGACGAGGGCGATGTATTCGGGGCAATCGACGATCTCCTGTTCACGCTCGACGGGCCGCCGGACGAGCCGACCCCGCCGTTCGTTCATGGCTGGGACCTCGCCCGCCACGACGACTACACCGTCGGCGTCGTCTTGGACGCAGACGGGCGTCTTGTCGAGTTCGAGCGGATGCGGGATAAGTCGTGGCCGCAAATCGAGGACGCCATTAGAACGGCGGCACGGCGCAGAGACGGCATCGTGGCGATGGACGCGACCCGCGATAACAAGCTCGTCGCGGACATCGGCGCCGACCACGCCGTCGAACCGATCAAGTTCACGCGGCAGACGAAAACGGACCTCGTCGAGAACCTCGCGACCCGAGTAGAGAACGGCGAGTTGTCGGCGTACGATGTGCCGCAACTCCGGCACGAGATGACGGTGTTCACGTACGAGGTGACGCCGTCGGGCAACGTCCACTACGCGGCGCCGGAGGGGTACAAAGACGACTGTGTCGACGCGCTGGCGATGGCGGCCGATCAGTTGTCGCAGGTACAGGCGATGAAGCGGCGCAAGGATAACCGCGACGACGATCGCGGTGGAGTGACCTACATATGAGTGACGACGGCATCGAACGCCGGAAGTTCGGCATCGACGGCGGCGCATCGGTTGTGAACAAACTCGACGCTGACGACGACGGAGACGATGAGGCGGACGGAGACGGATAGCGACGTGTTCGAGAAGTCGGTGCGCGAACTCGCACAGGAGAACCTCGTTTCTTGCGGGATTTGCGGGCGACCCTTCCCGTCGGAGCGAGCGATGAAAATCCATAAAAACGACCAGCATGAGCGCGAGTGACGATTCAGCCGGACAGGCAGACCTCAACGTCTACTATCCCGGCGCCGACGGAACACTCGAAAAAGCCGCCGAGTCGCAGCAGCTCGACGAGCGGCACGTCGGCCGAACGATCGGCGGCGGCATCAGTCCGCCGTATCCGCCGGCGAAGCTCGCGACGTTACAGGAGATTAACGGCACCCACGCCGTCGCGATTAAGAAGAAGTCCGTTCGCGAGGTCGGCTTCGGCTTCGACATCGTGCCTCATCCCGAGGCCGAGGATCCGAGCGAGGACGAGAAAGAGGTCCTACAGGAGTTCTGGCACGGTCGGGAATCGATTTGGAAAACCGGGCCGCAGGGCACGCCCGCTTCGACGCCGACTGAGGTATTCGAGGTGAGCCGGCGTGACTGGCACGGCGTTGGCTGGCAGGCGATCGAGGTGATGTATTCGGCCGACGATCAGCCGGTCGGCCTCGCGGCGGTGCCTGCCGAGGAGATTCGGGTTCGGAAAGGCAGTTCCTCTCCCGTTTCGGTCGGCCACGGCTACGTTCAGGAAGATGACGGCCTTACGGTGTATTACGGCGAGGCCGGGGATCGGGGGCAGCGCGTTCAAATGGAGTCTGACGAATCCCCCACGTACGTCGATCGGAAGACGGGCGAGACGGCGGAGGATCCGAACGACCTGAAAAACGAGCCCGCCAACGAACTCCTGTTTATCCCGAACCAGCACCCGTTAACGAAGTACTACGGCATCCCTGATTGGGTCGCGGAGGTCGAGACCATGATGGCCGACCAGTCGGCCAAGGAGTTCAACCGTCGGTTTTTCGATTACGACGCGATGCCGCAGTACGCGGTTATCGTTGAGGACGGCCGGCTGACGGAGCAGTCTCGTAAGAGCCTCCGTGAGTTGGTGGATCGGCTTCGGAAAAGCGAGGATCGTCGCATGGTCGTTCTTGAGGCGGAGGAACTCGCCGACTACGACATCGACACGGCAGACGGTGGGACGCCGAAAATCCGCATCGAACCGCTTAGTTCGCAGGGAGAGGAGGATATGGCGTTTACCGAGTTCCGCCGGATGAACGAGCATGACATAGCGAAGGTTCACGAGGTGCCGCACGTCCTGATCAACCGGTTGGAGTCATCCAATAAGGCCAACTCGCGCCAGCAAATCCGCGATTTCACCGAGGAAGTCATTAAGCCTCAACAGAAGCGGTTTGCGGAGCGTATCTACCGTGTCATCCACCAAGAGGTTCTTGGCGTCGACGACTGGACAATCGAGTTCCATACAAAAGGGACGGATCAACTCACCGAAGCGGAGTTAGCACAGACCCGGATCGCGGCGTCCAACGGGTCGATGTACGTCAACGAAGCCCGTGAGGAACTCGGCCTCGAACCGAAAGACGAGTTGGAGGGCCTGTTGCTCGCAGAGTTAAACAATCCGAAAATCGGCGATGGGGCGCCGACCAACGCCCCGGTTCAACAGCCGCCGGCCGGAGAGGGCGGTAACGGCTCCTCGTCTCCGTTCGGAGAATGATCAAACGCTCGTCGACGGGCAAGCCGGTCGTCGTTCATAAAGTCGAGGACGCGCCGGAAGTGGAGTCGGTGATGCGGTCGTTCCGTCGGCAACTCCGCGACGTGTTCGACGACCTCCGTTCAGAGATCGAGCAGACGGTGCGAGACGCCGTTGCTGACCCGGAGGGTGACTGGCAGGCGGTAGTCGACAAACTCGCCAGAGCCTACCGAGACGCGATTCTCTCGACGTTTCTCTCCGGCATCGGCGATGGCCTTACGGCCGGGCGACGGGCGACGGCCCGGCGCTACGGCATGGCGATCGACTTCGACATCACTCCAGAGTCGGCGATCGAGAACGTCGACGAGTATGTTGAGAGAGTCACCGACGAAGTCATCGACACGATCGGCGGTCGCCTCGGGCCGCGGCTCCGTGATTGGTTCGAGAACGGACTAAGTTATGACGAGGTCGCCGAGCGCATCCAGCAGGAGTCTCGCGACGTGCTTGGCGAGTACGCGCTCGAACGCCACGCCCGGACTCTCGTTCATGGCGCAGCGGAGCGCGGCAATCAGTCGGCAATCGAGGATAGTTCGGCGATCGGCAAAGAGTGGATCGCGACAGACGACAACCGGACGCGGCTTACACATCGACGCGCCGACGGTCAAATC
Source organism: Halorubrum sp. C191 (assembly GCF_002727095.1). Classification (NCBI taxonomy): domain Archaea; kingdom Methanobacteriati; phylum Methanobacteriota; class Halobacteria; order Halobacteriales; family Haloferacaceae; genus Halorubrum; species Halorubrum sp. C191. The sequence goes on from NZ_NHNZ01000025.1 coordinate 140,916, forward strand.
GTGCCGGTCGAAGGCCAGTTCGATGTCGGTCAAACGGACCTGTTTCATCCCGGCGATCCGACGGGGCCGCCCGGAGAAATCGTGAATTGTCGCTGTACCTGTGTTCCCGTATTTGAAAGCGATTTGACCGAAGAACAGGCGCGACGGCTCAAACGGGGCGAGCGGCTGTACCTCTAACTCGCGGCGGTGTTCGACTTGTCTTCGTCGCCGTTGAGCGCGTTACGGATCGCCTCGTCTGGCGCGGTGCGAAGTGTAGCAATCGGCCAAGCGTACGGAAGCGCTCGCATACCGAACGGGAAGCCGACGATTGAGGCCATGAGCGCGATCGACATCACAGCCCAGACGAGTCCGAATACCCAGCCGAGCGTGAGGAACCATACGAGCCGTTTCACGAGGGCCATATGCGCGAATACTCGGACAGTTGACTAAAAAGTGACGGCAAAACGACTGATTCGGTTATCAAAGTGAAGATATGACGGACACACTACAGAAGTCGGTTAAAATCGAGAAGGTCGACACCGAGGCCCGAACAGCGACCGGGGCGGTCATGATCCCGAACGAGGTCGACCGCCAGCGCGACTTCGCTCGGCCCGATGCGATTCGTCGCATGGTCGAGCCGAACCCCGACGACGGCGTCCTTCACGTCGCCTTCCCTGACGACGCGGCGGAGTTGACTCGCTACGAAGTCGTCGACGAGCCGACGACGATCGGCGAGACGGAGTTTCCCGCGGGGACGCTAATCGCGACGCGGAAGTACCACGACGACGCGCTTTGGCAGCTCGTTCGCGACGGTATCCTCGACGGCTTTTCGATCGGCGGTGCCGTGTTCGACGAGCGTGAGTACGGCTCCGCGGCGGAGGTGCCGCGCGATGTGCGCTTCCCCCCGGCGATCGAAGAGGGGCCGGCGACGGAGATCGTCGACGGTCGGATCAGCGAAGTGTCGGATGTCGACGTGCCGGCGGTGCCGCGGGCGACGTTCCGCGAGTTGGGGAAGCTTGGAAAGAGTGTCATCGACGACATTAGCGGGAAGTCGGAGTTCGTCGACGTGTTCACCGAGCGGGGACATGACCCCGACGATGCGCGGCGTCTCTGGCGGTATTTGGACGAACAGACCGACGCGAACGTTTCCCCCTCCGGCGTCCCTGAACCCGCAGAGACGGCAGAGACGCGCGAGCAATCGCCTGTCAATCGCGCCGCGGGCATGATCCTCGACGCGCTCCGGACGCTGACCCGCGCCGCCGATGGCGACGGCGGGCAGTCGGACATCGACGCCCTCGCCGAGCAGGTCGACGTCTTGCCGCCGGGCCTCGATTCGATCAGCACGGCGTGGCTCAACCGTTGGGCGGAATGGATTGCCGCCGGCCGCCCGGAAATCACCGAGACGGCGACCGAAGCCACGAAGGTCGAGAAAGACTTCAACCCCGCGCTTCATCCGCGCGACCCGGATACCGGCCAGTTCGTCGAGCGTCGGTTCGACCTGCCCGACGACGCTCCTAACTTCGGTGAGATGTCGACCAAAGAGACGCTCGCGTACATCGAGGAGAACGGCGGGCCGGTCGATCCGATATTCGACCCCGATGCGAACGTCACCGTTGACGGTGTGCCGAATAACGCTACGTCGGTCGAGGAGATACCCGAAGAAGCGGACGAGGCCGACCCCGGCCGCCTCCTCGATGTCGACGCGTTGAGTGGCGGCGACGAAGTCGTGATCGACACCGAGCAGGGCGTGACGATGCGCGGCACCGTCGAAGGTAGTACCGACGACGGCTGGATCGACCTCGATCAAGGTGACGACGGAATCAACATGGTTCAGGTCGGCGATGTCGCCGAGGTCCGCGCCGACGGCGAGGTGTCGGATGAGGCGGTCGTTGATGCGTCGACGGTGGACACGGACGAGTTCGAGGAGTTCGATCCCCACGTCATCGACGATATCGAGGAGGGCATGACCGTCGAGGCTGATGTGCCGTCGAAACCGGAAAACCCGACCGGTGAGGTGACCGACACGGGAGACGGCTGGATCGAAATCGACGGCGAGGAGGCCGTGTTCGAGTACCAGTCCGAAGGCGTCCGTGTTTCGCCCGACGACCTCGATGACCTCGACCCGTCGATTAACTTCGACGAGTACGACGACATCACGGAGCTGCCGGACGATGCGAGTGTTTCCCTCTACTCGCCCGAGGAAGGCCTCATCGACGATGCCGAAGTTGCGTACGCCGGTGACTTCTCCGTCGCTGTTGAAAACGAGAACGGCTATTACACGTTCAACGCCGAGGATGTCGACGGGTTCGGCGATCCCGACGAGTTCGACCCGACGATCGACGAGCAGCTCACCGAGCAAGTGAGTCAGGGCCAAGTAGTGCGCGTCGATACCGCGACAACTGGATCAATTGAAGGGTCCGTCGTCGCTGTTGGCTCCTCAACGGTCGGCGTCGACCTCGGACCGGGAGACGGTGTTCACACAGTCGATGACCTCGATGTCGTCGATTACGATGTCGTCGATTCCGGCGACGATGAGGACGAGATCGATACCGGCGATATCCCTCCAGTCGTTCCGGACTCCGCAACGCCTGTTGAACCTGCGGATGTCTCCACCGGCGATCGTGTCGGTTTGTTCACCGCCGAGGGGGCGTTCGACTACGAGGAAGACGAATATCACGAAGGCGAAGTTGTGAATACGTTGGACGGCGGCGGCCTCGTACTTGACGAAGGCGGCGAGGACACCAATCACTTCTCTCCGTTTGAAATCGATGAGGCATACGACCTCGGCGATACCGATGACGAACAGGACCTCGTGTTTGACACGGTGGTCGAGCCTCAGGATGTCGATGAAGGCGATCGCGTCGAGATCGATATTTCCGAGGGCGTGATGGAGCCCGGCGTCGAGCCGGGCGATACGATCCGGGGTGAAGTGACGAATCAAGGCGGAACTAATCTCGACATCGAAACTGACGACGGCCAGTCATACTCGCTGGTCGGATTCGAGCAGGAGGAGATACGCCTCGGAACGCCCGAAGATGATGGAGACACCAGCGATACCGGTGAAACCGCAGAGACGGCCACAGATGCGGCGGTGTTCGGCCCTGGTGAGGAAATCGACGACCCCGCATCCCTCGATGTCGGTGACACCGCGTATATCGACGCCGATTGGATGGATGAGCCAAAGCAGGTCGAGGTGACGTGGAGCCCCGACTATACGGACGGGATGGAAGTCGACACGGAACTCGGCGGTGAATTGACGGTCAGCGATGAAGAGTACACGTTTTACGAGGACTCGTCGAGCGGGTTCGTCGGCGGCTACACGATCCCGTCGACCGAAACGCTGGACACGAACGTCGACCACGACGAAGCGGTCGCGTTCAACGAGGAACTCGCCGAACGCGTCGATAGCGGTGATCCGACCGACATCAACGCGACGACGTACAACACCTACGCCGGGTCGATTCAGGACCCGAACCTCGTCGAAGACGCGTACGAGCAGGTCGTCGAGAACAACGGCGCGAAGACGACCCGGAAACGCCTCGAACAGCGGCTCCGTGGGATGCCTGAGGCGAGCGATCCCGAGGATATCCGCGATGTCGACTTTGATGAGGTTCCGGAAACGCGGCAGAATACGGTTTGGAGTGACTTTGACCGTGAAACGGCCGTCGAAGTCGCGGCGCACGTCGAGGCGCGAAACGGCGACTTCAACGAGTGGGGCGCGTGGAACGACTTTCTCGATAACCTCACCGACGACGAGATCCGCGACGCGTTGGAGAAGGCGGTGTTCGAGAAAGACGAGCGCAACTTCAACTCGTTCGATGACCCGCATGACTACGTCGACGGCGTCGACCACGACGAGGACAGCGTCAACCCCGGCGAGTTGAATAACGGCGCCGCGGCGTTGCTGTCGCGGGCGCCAGAAGGGACGGCCGACGACCTCATCGAGCAGCTCGACGAACGAGCGATCGGGCAGCAGCGCGAATACTCGGTGTATCGGATGGGCGCGTCGTTCCTGTCCGACCCCGAGGATCGCCGGCGGATGTACGAAGAGGGAAACGTCGACCACAAAGCGGCGAACCTCCAGTTCGACGAAACGATGACGCCGATGGATCGGATGCGAGCCATTGGTAAAATCCACACCCGAACGACCTCCTCGAAAAACTCCTACGCGGTGCGAGCAATGATGGCGGGCATCGAAGACGGGCCGCACGTCAACTACTACAACGACAAAAAGCCGATCGCCCCGATCGAACCGCCGGACTCAGTCAAAAACGCGCTGGGGGATCATCAGGACCGCATCGCCGACCAGATCGAGGCGGCTAACGAGGGCGGCTCGCCGATGATGAACTCAAACATCGCTGATGAGGTCAACCCCGACGGCACGATCACCATCTACCGCGGCGCGTCGTCGAAGTACACGGGGATGTCGTCGGTTCAGTCGTGGTCGACCGACTACACGACGGCCAGCAGCGGGATGTTCAACGGGCAGGGCGTTATGGAGTATGACGCCGACCCCGAGGAAATCGTCGCGGTTCAGGGCCTGACCCACGATCAGCACCCGACCGAGGAGGAAGTCACGATGCTCGGCGGTGCGATTGACCCCGAGGACATCCGCGTCGCAGAGGGTGACCCGATCGACGAGGACGAGCTGCTGGAGAAGCTCTTCAAAGTCGACCCGTCGACGCCGCGGTTCGGGGTGCTTGGCCCCGAAGGCGTCCATGCGGCGGCCAGCGACGGCACGCTCGATCCGGGGATGTTCGAGCGGTATCGAATCACCGAGAACGGCTACATCTTCGACGCCGAAACCGAGGACTACGTCGGTATTTGGAACGACGACGGCGGGCAGGCGGACTTGACTGAGTCGGCGGCCGCAGAGGTCGCGGGGTGATCGACGATGAGTGTGCCGGAGTCCGTATGGAAAGCGCGGAGCGCTGTCAAACAGCAGTCCCTCATCGATGCCGCGTCGAGCCGTGAGGAGTTGATCGAGGCGATTCCCGTCTGGCCGGACTCACTTGACCGCATCACGGAGGCGTGGCTGAACCGATGGGCCGAGTGGGTCGCGGCGGGGCGGCCGCTTGTCGAGAGTTACGATGGCGCCGAAGTCGAAAAGTTCGATCCGGCACTCCACCCGCGCGACCCCGAGACGGGGCAGTTCGTCGAGCGGCCGTTCGATGTGCCGAGTGATGCCCCGGACTTCGGCGGGATGTCGACGAAGGAGACGCTGACGTACCTCGACGAAAACGATGCCAACGTCTCGGCGGTGTTCGATCCGGAGTCAGAGGTAACCGTCGACGGGGTGCCGAACCGCGCGACGAGTATCGACGACGTGCCGGACGATCCGGAGGAGGCGAATCCGGAGCCGGTCGGTGATACGGCGCCCGATGACGCGCACTTTACTCGCGACGATCACGAAGAGTGGGAGTCGACGACGCTCGACGACATCACAAGCCGGCAGTCGATATACGACGCCGACGACGCGTCTACGGGCGTGACGGCCACGTCGATGGAAGTTGTCGAGTTGGAGGATGGAACGACCGGCTTCGTTACGCACTACGGAGACGACGCCGATCTGCCGGCAGACGCGGATGCCGTCGACGGGGCCGACCCCCGAACGGCCGACCGGCAGATGATCGCGTATGAGGGCAGTCGGCGCATCGGTGCCGAGTTAGACGACGAGTTGGCGGCGTTCATCGGAAATACGGTGCCGCCGCACACCCACATCGACGGCGACGGCTCCCACGAGGCGGTCATCGGCGAAGAGTTCGACGGCGATCGCGTGTGGGGCGCCGCCGGCCAGTCGGTCGACGAAGCGATGGCGATCGACGCCGCCGCGGTTCAGATGATCGTCGGAAACAACGACGCTCACGGCGATAACGTGATGGTCGACGACGACGGCAACCTCGGGTTCATCGACATCGATCACTCGGCCGGACGGCTATCGAACGAGGATCCCGGCACCGGTTCGGGGAATAACGCCGATCGCGCTCTTAATCGCGCCGCGAAGTCGTTAGAGGTCGTTACATCGCTAAGTCACAGCGAGTTGGAGCGGGACATCCTGAATCGGAGTCGGGCGTTGGCTCGTGAGTTGGATACGGAGGCGTTCAAGTCGGAGTTACGCGAGGAACTGTCGGCGTGGGACGATGAGTTGGTCGAGAACGTCGTCGTGAATATTGAGGAGCTTGCGGACCCAAACATGACGGTGACACGATAATGCTGCTCATCAAACACCGAACGGACGGCGGCGAGTACGAGCCGACTGCGGTGTACGTCGACGGCGAGTTGCGTGGCGAGTCGGCGTTCGTCGACGCGATGGCGTTCATGGAAGGCGACGACGAAGACGCGGTCGCGGAGTCGTTGGCGGACGGATACACGAAGGTCGTGTCGCATCCGGACGGCGAACCGCTCCCGAGTGAGTGGCGTTCAGTTATCGTCGAGTGAGTTGGTGGCGTAGCGTTCGCGAAGTGATACTCATTAGTGATACATGGATGCCGAGGACCTAGAAAAGCCGTTTACAGGGCCAGACGGACAGGAGTTCGATGATTTCGGCAGTTGTGTAATGACGCTGACGGAAGACGGCGACATGAGCCGCGACGAAGCCGAGCAGATGTGCGGCTCGTGGATGGAAGGCAAGTCCGCCGATGACGCCGGTAATGCGGCCGAGGACACGGACAAGGGCGACGACATGGATGGCGACGATGATGAGAGCCCGTATTACGACAACTGGATCGAACGCCTCGATGAGGGCGAGGATCCGTGTTGGGACGGGTATGAAATGGTCGGCCTGAAGCCGAACGGAAACCCGCGGTGTGTGCCGGTCGACGAGAAGGAGTCGGCCGTCGCGGAAAAGGTCGGGCAGACGCTGTCGAAGGAGAACGTTCGGCGGGCGAAGGCCACGCACGACATGGCCGAGAAGATGTTGAAAGCGCAGGGTGTGAGTTGCCATAAAGGCGACTCGCGGATGTACGACGAAGACAAGAGCGACGATTTCTCGCTCGGTGATGTCGCGAAGGCGATGACCGGAGTACCGGATAGCGCGTCAACTGACGCTGCGGATGTGTTCAAACAAATGGACGGAGACGCACCTGAGTGGGCCACCGGCCTGCTCGACGACGTGGAACAGATCAGCAAGAGCATGGACGAGATCGAGGACCGCGTCGATGCGGTCGAGGCGGAAGTCGAAAAGGCCGACGCCGGCGACGGTGAGGAAACGCCGGAGTGGGCTGACGGCCTAACGGAGAAGGTCGAGTCGCTCCGCGAGGACGTGGAGGCGCTCGATGACCGTGTCGATCGCGTGTCGAAGGCGACTGCCGGCACGCAGCAGGTCGGCGGTTCCGAGGAGTCGGGCGGCGAGGACGGCGACGATGAGCTGTCGGAGACGGAGAAGGCCAAGCGAAAGCTGTTCCTCGGCGCGTAACGCGGTAGCGGCGATCAACTGACGGTTTTCTCAACGATAACGATGAGCGACGTGTCTCGTAGCGACGCACGGAGTATCGACAAGCAGATCGACCTCGACGGCGAACTCGCCGGCGGCGTCCTGCCCGAGGACCTTTTCGATGAGTTCTACGAACTCGTTCAGAACGAGTCCGTACTCCTCGACGAGGTCCGGACGGTGGACCTCCCTCGGCCGCAGATGAAGATCCCGCGGATCGGCGTCGGCGAGCGGATGATCCGCGAATCCGGCGAGCGGGTCGACAACTCGGAGACGGAAGACGTGACGACTGACACGGTGCCGATGTCGGTCACCAAGATCGACCTCAAGTGGTCGCTGCCGCAGGAGGCGGTCGAGGACACGATCGACGACGTGCCGGACATCGTCATGGAGCAGATGAGCCAGCAGTTCGCGGTCGACACCGAGGAGCTGGCCCTGAAGGGCGACGAGGCGGAGTCTGACCCGTTTATCGGCATCGAGGACGGGTGGTTCACTCTCGCGTCGGCTCGCGGGGCGCCCACCTACTCGCTGGCGGACTCGAACGGTAACCCCCAGCCGGTCAGCCCGGAGAAGCTCAACGAGGCGATGCGGGCGCTGGAGCCGAAGTACCTGCGTGACGAGCCGGCTTTCCTCGTGAACACCCATCACGTTAACCAGTACTTCGGTGAACTGGTCGACCGCGAGGACGGCCTCGGCGTGGCAGTCATCCGCGGTGAGGAGGAACACAATCCGTTCGGTCACGACATCATCGCCTCCCCGGTCTTCCCGCTCGATAAGGCGATGTTCACGACGACGGATAATCTCATCTACGGGCTCCACCGCGACGTGGAAGTCGACGTGCTCGACGAGTCCGACGAGGTCTTCGACAAGGACCTCTTCGCCAAGTACGCGATCCGCGCTCGCCTCGACTTCCAGATCGAGGACGAGAACGCGGCACTCGTGATGACCGACATCGAGGACCCGACGATCAACGCCTAACGGCGTAACACACCTCACGTCAAACCATGAGTGATCGAGGTCACGGGTCGAGTACGGACGCACGGATTCGCGATTTATACGAGGACGGCCGGCCGCTTTCGATGGCGGTCGAGCGCCTCGCGTCGGATCCTGATCCGGCCGACCTGGACGGCGGTGAGCTGTGGTATAACACGTCGGCCGACGAGTATCGCGGCTACGAAGCCGGCACCGGCATCGTCTCGATCGGAACGACGGCGGTGTAACGCTTCGATAGCCGCGGGACGCCCTCAACCCCGAATTTATGGCGAACGACGTACTGACTGTTGAAGAACTCAAGCGCGAAGTACCGTACGATGCGGCGTCGCTCGGGATGACGGATGCCGAGTATCAAGCCGTCATCGAGAAGGCTGGCGACGCGGCGGTCGAGCGGGTGACCGAGTGGGTCGGGGGTGACTTGACGCGATCGACGACGACGGAAACCCTCGCTCGACCGCCGAACGTGCCGGCGACGGATCTGCCGTTGTCTAACGTCCCTGTCTCCGATGTCTCTGCGGTTTCGATCGATACGTGGCGTGTAGACGGTGCCGATGTTGAAATCGCAGAGACGGTCGTTACGCCGACGCATCTGGAGTTGACGCCTGACGCTGAGCGCGACGCATGGCCGACGAAGCGCCGGTCGATCGAGGTGACGTATACACATGGCCTCGACGACGTGCCGGGGCCGGTGGAAGAGGCGATCGTTCGCCTCACGCGCCGGCGGCTCCATAACCAGTATGCCGACGGCGTCACCTCGGAGTCGATCGACGGCTCCACCTCTTACGAGTCGGATCAGGCGTTGTTGCGGGCGATCCGGAACGATGTAAAGCAGTTCGAGGTCGACTCGTACTACGAAGGCGCGATGCTGATATGACCCGGCATCGCCACACGCTGAATCGCCCGCACCGGGCGGTGATCAAGCGGCGGTCGCAGACCGGCACCAACGAGATCGGCGAGCCGCTGTACGAGACACAGGTCGTCGCCGAGGACGTGCCGTGTTCGTTCAAGTCGGAGTCGACCGAGTTCATCCGCGAGGACAGCGGCGAGGAGGTTCAACGTCCGGCGTCGGCCCGCTTCGCCCCGGATGTCGACCTCCGTGAAGGCGACACAGTCGAGATTGATGCCGCGCCGACGGCGTTCGAGGTGCGTGGGATCGAGGAGAACCGGATGCCTCGGTTCGGCACGGTCGCGTCGATCCGCGCGACGTTAAACCCGGTTGACTGACGATGGCTGAGTTTCGGATGGACCTCGGCGACCTTTCGGTCGACGAGTTGGTGCGTGCCTTAGACCGCGCGCCGGACGCCTTAGCGGAGGAGATGGAACAGGCCGCGGTCGACATCGGCGAACGGATCGCCGGCGAAGCACGGCGGAACGCGCCGACGGGCGTCTCGAACGACCTCGAATCGAGTATCGAGGCCGCCGTCATCGAGACGGGGCAAGAGAAAGTCGGCATCGCGGTCGGGTCGAACCAAGACCACGCGGCGCCGCAGGAGTACGGCACCGATCCGGGCCACTTTCCCCCGCCGTCGGAACTCCGGCGGTGGGCTGAGGTCGTGTTAGACGCCGATGAGCCGGAGACGGCGGCGTTCCTCGTCGCACGGAGTATCTCGCGAACGGGGCTCGAAGCGCAGCCGTACCTTCGGCCGGCGTTCGAGGATAACATCGACTGGGCGATTGACCGCATCGATCAGGCGATCGAGGACGCGCTTGACAGAGTCGGACTATGACCCTGCGCGCTGACGACGTACAAATCGAGGCGATCGGTCGGTTAGAGTCGGCGCTGTCGGTCCCGTCGGAGCATATCGTGCCGGTCGCGGTGGCGCAGAGGAACGACGACCTCGATCCCCGTGTCGCGGTCGGCGCCTCGCTCACCGGCACAGACCGAGAGAACTTGCGGCAGAGCGGGTCCGCGACGGTTCGCGTGGTAGTGGACGGCACCGAGGAGTACGTCGAGAACAACGGCACGCTCGCGTTGACGCGGTTGCTCTCTGACGTGGTCGATGAGTTGACGCAGCACAGCGACGGCTGGCGCTCGACGGGCGTGAGCCGGCAAGAAGAGGTCGCGTGGTCGGACGCGATAAACCGCTACCTCGGCGTCGTCGAGATTGGCGTCGAGGCGAGCGGGCTTCATCCGACATATCAGAATTAACGATCCATGAGTACGACTGAAACTTCCAGCAGCAGCGAAGTTGAGGGGAGTATCGTTAATGTCATCCATGTCGATGACTCGGGAAGTGATCCGGTGCGGACGGTTCTCGCGTTGGCGACGAAGGATGACCTTTCCGTTTCCATCGACGAGGGAACGGACTCCTTCGACCCGGCGAACGCTCGCCGGACGCAGCGGTACAGGACGAACAATCAGATCGACATCGAAGTGACGCAGGCGCTGTCGACGGATCAGTCGGCGCTGAACCTGCTCGGCATCGTCGACGACAGCGGGGCGCTCGACTTCTCGTCGGATGCGCGCGAACTCGGTTCGGACGCCTACCTCGAGATCGCGTACTCGAGTGATGAACTCGACTACTCCAACGATCCCGGCCCCTCCGAGTTCGAGTTAGTCCATCGTGCCAGCGATGTCGAGGTGCTGGTTAACGACATCGACCCGAGTACGACGCCGCCGACGATCGCGTTTACCGCGATGGTCGAGGGCGACTTCATCGTCAACGCCGCTTCGATCGGCTCGACCGCCTAACGCCATCCCATGAGTATTGAAAACCCCGATTCTGCGACCGAGGCACTCGACACCCTCACCGACGAACAGGAGGCCGCCGAACAGCAGCGTGAGGAATACGCGACGACGAAGGCACGGCTCGAACAGAAGCGGTCGCAGCGCCGCCGCATGGTCGAAGTTCTCGATGAGCCGGTCGAGTTCCGTCCCGTCGGCGTCGGCGTTGCCCGCCGCGCGATGCGGCTGCGAAGTCGTGCGATGGACGGCTCGGCCGACGCGGAAGAAGCGCTGATCGATCTCGTGTTCGAGACGCTGGCCGATCATGCGGTTGATGACGAGATGGATGAGGAGTTCTGGGAAGGCTTCTCGATGTCGACGGTTCAGTCGGCGTTCGAGGAGCTTGTAATGGCCGAGTTGGACATCGAGGATCAGGAAGCGATCGAGGACTTTCGCGAGGTCTGATCACGGCGTCGGCTACGCGCAGATGCTCCAGTCGTACGGCAAAACAGCCGACGAGTGGGGCGACCTGCCGCCGGAAGTTCGCTATTTCCACGAGCAGGCGTGGATCGAACAGGGCGAACGAAACCAGTCGAACGGCCAAGCCAGCGGCGATTTTTCGGAAGGTGAACTGACATGGTAGACCGCGATGCGTTCGATTTAGAGGGCTTTCTGTCGCTCAGTTCTCGTGAGTTCGTCCGCGGAGCGAATCGCGCGGGCGACGCAGCCGAGGAGATGGGCGACGAGTTCGATAGTGCCCGCCGCGAGACGGAGACGCTTCAGCGTCGGATCGGTCGGGCGGCGAACTCGATGCTCACCTTCCGGAACGCCTCGATCGCGGCGTTCATCACGACGCCGATCAGCGGGGCGATTCAGTCGATGGCCGCTGGCCTTGCGGGCATCGCCGGGGCGTCGACGGCGGTAGTTGGCTCCGGACTCGCCGCGTACACCGAGGAACTCACGAAAAAGAACGAGAAGCGGCTGAAACAGACCCGAGCGAAAATCCGTCAGCTCGAACAGTTAGAGGACAAACAGGGTGAGCTGACGAAACAGCAGCGTGAGCGTCTAAAAACCCTCGAAGAGCAGGAGAAGAAGCTCGAAGACGGGACGGAAATGGCTGGGGCGCTCGCGATGGCCTTTCAGCCGGTGACGAAAGCTGCGAAAGAGACCGTTACTGCGTTCGGTGAGCAATTTATTCCGTTGATCAAGGATGGCATCGGGGCGCTGCCGCCACTCATCCGATCGTTCGGCGATACGCTGGAGTCGATTAACTTCGACCCGATGGTTCAGTTCCTCCGAACGAGCGGGTCGGGCCTCGTTGACTACCTCGAAAACACGGGCTTCCCCCTCATCAAGGACTTCCTTCAGTTTGGTATCCGGTCGGGACAGCGGCTTCTGGACGTGCTGGGGCGCGATCAGTATCAGCAGAACATGGCTGCTCTCGGCACGTTGGTCGACCGGGTGGTTTCCGGATTTAACCGCTTGACGACGGCTCTCTCGGCGTGGGTTGAGACGTTCCTCGCGGAGTTTTCCGAAATCGGTCCGATGCTCGGATCGTTCACTCGGTTGCTGTTGGGTGCGGCCGCGGCGGTCGTCGAGGCGCTTAACCCGGCGATCGGGAAGCTCATCGAGTTGGGTGGCGAGCTGTCTGCGTGGTTCAACGACCTCAGTACTGTCGGAAAGGGTGCCATCGCCGGCCTCGCTGCTGCCTTGTACGTTTTAACAAGTCCAATCTCGACTGTCGGGGCTGCGATTGCTGGCCTCGCCGCGCTCTGGACCTCGAACTTCGGTGGGATTCAGGAGAAGACTGAGGAAGTCGTCGAAGCTGCTGTTGGTGCGTTCGAGGACCTGCGTGCGGAGTACGGCGACGATGTCCGTGCCGTGTTCAAGGATGTGACGGACTTCATCGCCTCGTACGCTCTGCCGATATACGAGGACCTGACGGCGTTTATCGAGCGAAGAGTCGTTCCGACGGCCCGGCGCCTCGCTCGCGTGTATAGCCAGCGTGTCGAGAAAGGTGTTCGTACGACGGCGCGGGCGTTCCAGCGTGAAGTTGTCCCGATACTTCGCGGCGCGGTCGACGTGATAGTAAATCGCGTCATACCTGCGGTGGTCGACCTCGGCGAGTGGTTCGTCAGTACGTTTGGCGGCCGGATTCTCTCGCTTTACGAGGAGTTTTATGAGACGTTCATTACGGTCGTTCAGAACGCCATCGGTCTCTTGGGCGACCTGTCCGATGCGGTTACGGACTTCTCTACAACGCATGAAGCCGAGATAAGCGCGGTTCAGCGCGTCACACAGCGGGTTTTCGATCAGATCGTCCCTGTCGTTGAGTCCGCAGTAAAATCGATCATCGACGCCGTCTCGTTCGGTCTCTCGGTGATTCGTGGCGATTGGGACGCGGCGTTCTCCGATATCGAGTCGATCGCAACGCGAACGTGGAACGGCGTCGCTGATGTCGCCGGTTCTGCGCTCGATACGGTCGCCTCAAAGGTTCGTTCGGGTATCAACCGCGTCGTCTGGTTCGTAACTGGCGTCGGCAAGCGTGACGTTCATAACGCGTTCGAGGCGGTCGGAAGTGCGATCCGCTCGGTGTTCGTGATGCTGTTCGGCGTCGGAGGAAAACTGTTCACGATCATCGCCGGCTTCGTCGGCCGCCTCGTTCGCTACATCGGGAGCGGCGAGGCGTACTCGGACGTGAAGGCGGTGTTCCGGTCCCTGATGAACGGGATTACCTCGGTCGTCAGGGCGACGCTCGGCATCGGCGGTGAGGTGTATCGGATCGTCCGGTCGTTGATCGGCGACATCGCTACCTACATCGGAAGCGGCGAGGCGTATCAGGATATCAAGGCCGCGTTTAACGCACTCGTTGGGGTCATCCTCTCGGCGTTCCAGGGTCTATACGATGGCCTCATCGGAAACTCCCTAATTCCGCAGCTAATTAGCGATATCGCCGAGTACCTGAGAACCACGGCGGCACAGGTGCTTGAGAACGCCGCGGAGGTTATCGTCGATAGTGTCGAGTCGGTGTTCACGGCAATCAGTTTCGATATCGACTGGCCGGAGCCGCCCGACATCGTCGAGGAGGCGTTTAACGGTAACCTCGATATCGACTGGCCGGACCCGCCTGACTTCATCAGCGACAATACGTCTGGTGGCGGATCGTCTGACGACTCATCTGACGGCTCCTCTGACGGTTCCTATGATGGCGGCGATGACGATGACGGGGGAAGCGTCGGCGGGCGTGATCCGAACGATCCGAGCGACGCCCCGAGTGCGACCCCTCCCGGTGATGTAGGCGATGACGATGACGACGATCCCTCCTACGATCCCGGTGATGGTCCAGTTGGCGGCATCGGAAATCCGGGGTACGGAACCGGGCTTGCGACCGGCGGGTTCGTCGAAGAGGAAGGCAGCGCCGTCCTTCACTCGGGCGAGCGTGTTCTTCCTGACGCGCAGGTCGACGATCGGGGGCGTGCGTCGTTCGATCCCGAGTCGGTCGCGGACGGCTTCGATACGTCCGACGCTGTTCGTGAGTTAGCCTCGAAGTTGGATCGTGTCATCGCGTTGCTGGATGAACTCAACGCCGGCGACGTATCGCAGAAAGAGGTGCTTCGTGCGCTCGACATCGCGGAAGACCGGCGCGCTGGCCGCGATCCGTATAACCAATAATGAGTTCCGTATCTGACCTCACCCTCCGCATCGAACACCAGTCCGGTGGGGTGTCGGAGCTTGTCGTGCCGACGCCCGTCGCGATCGACGAGGAACTCGTCACGCTTGCGAGTATCCGGATTGAGCGGTCGTTAGACAAAGTGGAGCGGTGTACTGCGGTCGTTTTCCGCGATGAGTGGCTCAACGTCGTCGGCCGGCTCGATCGGAGAAATGACGAGTTGTATGTCGTCGATGCGGATGGAGCCGACATCTTCGGCGGTCGGCTCGACGACTGGCAGTTCCGGGGTGAAACGGTGGAGGTTCAGATCGACTCGTGGGAGCGCGATCCGCGAGAGATGGAACCGCCGCCGTCGTTCAGTCGGTCAGATGCGTCAGACGCGTCGATAGCGGCGGATCTCGTCGACGTAATGCCATCGACCATCACCGCGGGGACAATCGAAGAGACGACCGCGTCTCTCGGATATTCGGCCGAGCATGTCGCTCCGGCCGTCATGTTGCGCCGCCTGTCGCGATCGACGGCGGCCGACATCCAGTATCACCCGGATGGAACGGTCGACTACCTCGAACGCCGGGGGACAGACCAAAACGAAACGCTGTCGCCGTCGTCAGGAGCGATCATCGGGGAGCCGCGAATACGGCGGTCGGTCCGCGAAGACACGACACACGTTCGGGCGGTGTCTCAATCGGACCCGACGGTGTATGAGGAGGCCGAAGCGGTTTCCGTGGCGTCGGACGAGCGAGAAGTTTGGAAGGTCGATCGGATCAACTCGACGAACTCATCCCGACTTCAAGCACGGGCGACTCGGCTCGCCAACGAAGTCGCTGAAGCGCCCAAATACCTCGAAGTTGAGGTTCAAATCGACCCGTCAAAACTCTCGTCAAATCCGCAAATCGGTGATACATACCATCTCTCGATCCCCGCGTCAGGGATCGATGAAGAAGTTCGACTCATCGAGGTCGATCGAACAATTGACGATCGCGGCGACATCCTTGATCGCGTCATTCTGTCGAATCGGAAGCTAACCGTCCGGAGCAGAGTGCCGTACGCAGACGAGTGAATCCAAACCATGAGCGACTTCAACGCCGCTGGCTACGAAGACCTGCGCGAACACATCGTCTCGGCCTCGGGCTGGGCGTACATCGCGCTGATCGACGACGCCGGCAACGAGGAGACACGCATCGACATCCACAACGACGGCCGTGCGTCGTGGGGCGACCCGTCGACGAACCCCGTCACGCTGACGGTCGACATCTCGGGGGGCGACTCCGACATCTCGACGCCAGTCGAACTTTCGGAGTCGGAACTCCACACGGGAAGCGGAACGTCGTCGTCAGTCCACGACGACCAGCTCCGCGACGAGAGCGGCGACCCGGCGAACGCCATCGTGGGAAGCAGCGATGCGCTGACGATCGAGCACACGGTCAACCTGCCGCAGTAACACGATGAGCGAATCAGCGCCGTCGGCAGAGGTGTCAGCCGTCACGACGTTGCCGCCGCCCGTGTCGGTCACGCCGCAGTACCAGCCGGACGCGGGTGAGGTGGTCGTCACATGGACGCTTGCCGACGACGCGCCCGACGGGAGTATCGGGGTCGAGCGGTCCGACGATGGCGGTGCGACGTGGACGACAGTCGCGACGGGCCTCGCACTCGCTGACACGGAGTTCGTCGATACGTCGATCTCGCCGGGCGACCCGATTTACTACCGCATCGTGCGGTCGACAGCCCACGCGACCACGCGGAGCGACCCCGCGGAGCTGCTCGGGCCGGCGGTTGAGGTAGCGATCCAGTCGACGAACAGCCCGGTCGAGGCGGGCGAACCGCTCGAGATCCCGGTCGAGGTCACGAACCTCGGCGGCGCAGGCACAGAGACGCTGACGCTCGAGATCACCGAACAGTAACCACCCATACATGACACTCATCGATGACTTCGAAGAAGACGGCCTGTCGACCAAATCACCGTATTGGAGCGACTGGAACTCCTCGGATGTTTCTCATGTTCAGACGAATAATTTAGAGGGGTCGCAGGCTGGAGAGATTAGTGAATTTGGTTCGGCCTTCGCTCAGACGTTTAGAGACTCAGGTGGGTATCAGCCAGACACGTTCTCATTCTTAGTGCGGTTGTTTGAGTATGATATAGATGTTTATCTGAAAGAGGAAGGAACGGGTGCCCCTGAATTAGCGCAACTCCGAATCGGAGAAAGCGGTTTAAAGCTTCAGTCTACCGGCTTTTCGACGGTGACACCAAGTCTCTCATATGAAACGACATATGAAATCAAACTCACAAATATTGATTGGCAATCAGAAACGTACGACCTTCGGGTGAGGCGAATTTCCGACGATGCTGTCATATATGGACCAACTTCTCAGAATTTCTATAATAGCCCTAACGAACTTACAGAGGTTGGTCTTGGTGCTGGTGGCGGTAAGGTCCAATTTGATTACTTCAACGCTATCGAATATGTCGACGGATCGCCCTCGTCACTCGCTGTTTCGTCGACGACAGAGTCGACTGTCGATCTGACGTGGAGTGACGACGTGGCGAACGAGGACGGCTATCGCGTCTATCGCGATACCTCAGCTGGCGTCAATCGAACACAAGCGAACGAAGTTGCGGACCTCTCGGCGAATACGGAATCATACACCGATACTGGCCTCACCGACAGCACAGAGTATCATTACGTCATCGAGGCGTACACCGTCGATGACACGGCAACGACAGCGGAGGCATCCGCGACGACCATTCCCGCTGCGCCGAGCGGGACGGGCCTCGATACGTCCACTCGTGGAGAGGTCACTGTCTCGTGGACCGACAACTCGCAAAACGAAGACGGCTACCGCATGTACCGCTCGCAGTCCGATAGCGGTTATACGCAGGTGGCCGACCTCGGGGCGAACACCACTTCGTACACGGATACTGGCCTCGAAGACGGTGAGGAGTACTGGTACTACGTCGAGGCGTACGTGGGGTCAAAGACGGCAAGCGGGGCGTCCGTGTCGGCGGTTACGCCACTCCCGAGCGCGTCGTCGCTCGCGGCCGTCGAGAGTGCCCAGGATGAAGCGACGGCCTCGTGGTCGAACGAGGATAACTCATCGGACGGCTCGATCGCCGTCGAGCGGTCGACGGACGGGTTTAGCTCGGTGACGACCGTCGCGAGCGGCCTGTCGCCGTCGACGACGAGCTACGTTGATACCACGGTCGAGGGGACCGAGACCTACGCGTACCGGATCGAGCGCTCGACGGACCACGCGACCGCGACGAGCGGGACGGCCAGCGTCACGATCAACGGCCCGCCGTGGTTCACCGCCGACGCCGAGCAGCCCGCCAACGGCGCGACGGGTGTGTCGCGAAGTCCAACGCTCGCCGTCGAGGTGAACGATCCCGACGGCAACCCCGTCGACGTGACGTTCTACGACGCGAGCGACGACACGCAGATCGGGCAAACCCAGACCGACGTGCCGAGCGGCAGCTCGACGAGCGTCGAGTGGAGTGGGCTCGGGTTCGCGACGGTGTGCGAGTGGTACGCCGTCGCCGACGACGGGCTCGAAACGACGACCTCGCCGACGTTCTCGTTCACGACTGCCGACGGGGTGCCACAGAACGTTGCCGTGTCGGCGACCGCCGAGAACGAGCTGACCGTCGAGTGGGATCCCGTCGACGTTGCGGCGGGCTACTACGTGTATCGGGCCGAGTCGTCGGGCTCGACGGCGAGTGACTACACGCAGGTCGCTGACGTGGCGAGTCCGCCGTTCGTGGATACCGATGTCGTGGACGGCGAGCGATACTACTACCGCGTTAGTTCACACGACTGATCATGGCTGAATCCAACCTGTCGACAGAAGTCGACGCAACGACAGTCCTGCCCGCGCCGACCGACCTGGAGGTCGTCGACGTTCGCGACCACGAGGCGGACATCCAGTTTCAGGACCACGCCGATAACAAGCAGGGGTATCGGGCGTACGTCGGGGAAGACGGGTATCTGGAGTTTGATAGTGGCGGGTTTGTCGAAGTCCCTAACGCAAATCTGACTGAAGATGGCGCTCTCTACGCTCGTGTATCGGCAGAACCGACGGGAGACTTTCAAATGATCATCGACAGATATGATGGTGAATATGGATATGCGCTGTTTATGAAAAACGGAGAATTCTATCTGCGGTGGGGCGATTACAGCGCGGATGGCGTCGGTTCGGGGTTCAACGACGGAGAGGTCCACGACGTGATCCTAAATGGAGCTGAAGGGGCGATTGCTCTATACGTTGATGGCTCCGAAGTTTTTAGAGAAGGTAACTTATCACTTGACCCTTCACTCCAAAATACTATCACAACTATCGGCGCACGCGAGGGCAGAGGCCTACCACTTGGTGGGAGTGTATATCGTGTCGGAATAAGTAACTACACATATGGCCCCTCCGAACGAGATGCGATTTCCCAAGGAAGATGTACATCATCAGAGGTGTGGTATGAGTTCAATCAGGGTTCGGGCGACACGCTCGTCGACTATTCGGGCAACGGCAACGACGGTACGCTTCAGAACAGCCCGACGTGGGTCGGCGGCGGCGACCTGACGCAGAACGGCGGTGATCTCGCGCCTGTGAGCTTCCCTCGATATTGGGATAAAACAGGTTTTCAATCAGATGTGGAAAATGTTGGCCCGCAGGATGGATTTGAAATTGTAGGTCGTTTGGAACGGATTGATGGACGGTTTGACGACTTGTTCACGAATCATTTTACGACCGACGATTTTCCTGACTTTGAAGGTGAAGGGAACTACATCCACGTCGGCTTCTATGCGAAGTGGGACCAAGTTGTTGGTTGGGGCGTAGGGCAATTTGAAGGGGAATGGGTAGTGAAGCCTGATCCTGACCCGAATAAATATCAGTATTATGAAGCCCGTTCAGACGGTCAGAATGGCGACCCGGGCGAATACTTCAGAATGTACTACAGTACACAAACATCTGGGCCAGACATCTACGTGGCAGATCCTGACGTTTGGAAAGAGGGTGTTGACTCGCCATATCGGACCATCAACCATACCCTCACGGGCCTCGAAAACGGCGAGTCGTACGTCACCCGCGCGAGCGTGTTCACCGACCACGAGGAGGTGTTTGATCGGTAATGCCCGCGACCTTTACGACTGACCTCCCACCGCCGAGCGCCCCCACACTCGACGCCGACAGCGGCGATGTCACCCTCACTTGGACGAATCAGGACAACTCCACCGACGGCGGGATCGACGTGGAACGCTCGACGGACAACTTCGCGACCGTCACGACTGTCGCGTCCGGCCTCGCCCCGTCGACGACCACGCACACCGACACGCCGCCGAGCGAGACGAACTACGACTACCGGGTCGTCCGCTACACCGATCACGCCACGGCGACGAGCGGGGTCGGAACGTACCACCAGCGAACCGCTGTCGCCGATGGCACGCCCGGCGCCGCGACCGTCTCGCGAACGGCGACCCTGACGCGCTCGCCGACGGCCAGCGGCGCCGGCGCTGCGACCGCGACGCGAAGCGGCGACGCGACGCGGACGGCGACTGGCGCCGGACAGGGCGACGCGATCGTCCGTCGGACCGCGACCATCGCCCGATCGCTGACGGCCGACGGACGCCGCGGCGACGGCGCCGTCACCCGCTCGATCGGGATGACACGAGCCCCGATCGCCACGGGGACAGGGTCCGGCACAGCGACGTGGGCGGCGCCGACGGCGTGGGCACTCCCGGCGTCGCCCGGTTCAGCGACCGACGTGCTGATCACGCCGGCGAATGTCGAGACGACACACGATTCGGTATCGCTTACAGCGGTAATCGAGGAAGCGAAACTCGACTTCCTGTCACACTATCGTCGAGCGGGTGATGTCGAACGTCAAGATACAGCGTTTGGCGCGTTTCGTCGGTTACGACGCGATGGTTTCGACCTCGTGACGATACGACCGCCTGCGTCCATCTCTCCGCCGTGGAGTGAGCTTCGTGTCGCACCGCTTGATATGAGTGTCGAGGAGGTTTCACCTCCAGCGTCTCGCGTGGACTTGTCGCTCGGTCTTGAGGAACCCCGCGCCCGGAGTCCGATCGAGTCGAGTCCCGACGCGGTGACGGTGGATGTCAATCAAGTCGAACTCGGCGCCGGCGAAACGACGACGCAGACGCTGACATGGACACCCGACGGGTCGCAACTTGGCGACTGGATCGCGACGGTTGAGACGGCGAGCGATACCGAATCTGAACTCGTGTCGGTCGTTGATGCGCCGTGGGTGTTCTCGTGGCCGGCCGGCACTCTGCCGCTCGTCGACGAGCAGGTCGGAGACGAGACGCGTAGCCAACAGAACGGCGTGCCGACGGTGACGGTCCCGATCCAACTCGACGCCGAGCAGTTTGCCGTCCTGAAGGCGGTCGGGAGTCGTGTCGAGGCGGCGGAGGTTCGGACGGTGCCGGACGCGCCGAATCAGTTCGTCGATACGCTCCCAAACGGAGAGTTGACCTGTGACGTGTCGGTGCCGGCCGATGCGTCGCTCCCGGCTGGCACCTACATCCTGACGGCGTGGGACATCGAGTATCAAGGGACGCGAGAATACCCGTACGTTGGCGAGATAGAGTTGGCAGAGGTTCTGTAATCGAGTTTACAGTCATCGAGTTATGAGACGACACACGATCCGATTAGCGGCCGCTCGCCTCTTGGAGGGGGTGTTGCCGTACACGTCGTACGAGGTGAGGGAGGCCGAATATCTCGGTCGATATGACGGCGAGACGGCGGCGCTGAGGGCATCGCTTCGTGAGCGGGGGTATTCCTACCGCCTGCTCGCCGCGACGAAGAGACACCCGAGACGCGGCGAGATCGACGCCGGTTCGTTTGCCCGCATCCCCGATCGGCATCCCGACGCGGCGGGCGGCACCGGCCTCGACGACCTCGATCCGCGGGAGTGTCAGTATCATGTTCACCTGTTCGACGGCGGCGACGGCGTCGAGGTGTACGGACATTACGAAGTCCATCCGCTTCCGCACGTTCCGACGTGGGACCTCAGCCGGCCGTATCCGCGGCACTACTATCCGACGTGGGATGACCCGGGCGTACCGCGCGGGGAGTGGACGTACCTGCGCGGGGTAACCGATCCACGACTCGAACCGCTTCTCACCGGCGAATCATGAACACCGAAACCAAGAAAAAGTCGTTACTGGCTGTTGGTATCGCTGTGATCAGTACCGCTATGCCGCTTCTCGTCGAGGGCGTGTACCTCGAAGGCGGGATTCTCCTCGCAATCGGCGCCGGCCTCGTGGTCGGCTACGATGTGCTCGATGACCGGATGAAGGGTACGCCGCAGTTGCCCGCCGGCATCGATGAGGAGTATTTCCGAAGCGTGGCTGATTATCTCGCGGATGAGGCCCGCGACCCCGACGACGAACGCGACGCGTAGCGCCCCGACTGCGGTGCCTCCTTCTCACACCGTCGTCTGACGTAGCTCTCGGCGTGGCGGGTTTTGCGCCGAGGCGCACATCACCTCTCGCCCGCACGCGAGAGACGCGCGTGTCTCTGGCGTTTCTGGTGTGCGGATTGATCAGCGAAACGACCCCCGACCGTCTCGGTCGAGGGGTGGATAGTCGTGAGTGCTGTTCGGGGTGGGGCAGTTCACAGGCGTTTTCACGTCGCCCGGTGTTTCGTCGGGTATGAGTGGACGTGAGACAGATGAATAACGACACGGCGACTGGGCATATTCCCTCGTTCGTGATCGGGATCGCGGGGGGGACGGGCGCCGGGAAGACGACGGTCTCCCGGCTCGTCACCCGCGACCTCGGCGACAGCGTCACCCGGATCCCGCTGGACAACTACTACGAGGACCTCTCGCACCTCGAGTTCGAGGAGCGCAAGGAGGTCAACTACGACCACCCCTCGGCGTTCGAGTGGGAACTCCTCAGGGAGCACCTCGAAGCCCTCCTGGAGGGCCAGTCCGTCGAGATGCCGCAGTACGACTTCGAGATTCACAATCGGAAAGACGAGCGGATCACTGTCGAACCCACCGACGTCATCGTGCTGGAGGGCATCCTGGCGCTGTACGACGAGGACATAAACGACATGATGGACCTGCGGCTCTTCGTCGAGACCGACGCCGACGTGCGGATCCTGCGCCGGATCCGCCGGGACGTGATCGACCGCGGCCGCGACCTGGAGGGCGTCATCGACCAGTACCTCTCGACGGTGAAGCCCATGCACGAGCAGTTCATCGAGCCCTCGAAGAAACACGCCGACGTGATCATCCCGGAGGGCGCCAACAGCGTCGCGGTGAACCTCTTAGAGGAGAAACTGCGCGCCGAGGTCGAGGGCGACGCGGTCAGGAGTTGGGAGCGCGGCAGCCTCGAATCGGAGCTGGGCGAGAAGCGCTCGCTCGACATGGACGGCGACGATTAATCAGTTCGAAACGGTGGGTCTCTGGGCGTAGACGCCGGAGCGACGGTATCTGTCGCCGAAGCCCGTTCGTTTGCTTATAAACCGCTGCTCGTAGATCGACGCTGAACGCTTCCTAAGCCCCAGCCGCGAGGACGCCGTACGCTCGCTGCGTTCCTCGTCGCTCGTGTTGCTCGCTCCTGCGGTCCTTACGTCGCCTACGGCGTCCTCGCGGCTGCCCCTTTGAGTCCCGTCCCGCGACCGCACCTCACGCCTCCCCAGCCTCGCCGCTCGCTCCCTCCGGTCGCTCGCGGCGTCCCTCGCGCGTGCTCCTCGCGGCCGCCTCCAGCGGCCACTTGGAGGCACGCGCCACCGCACGGTCATTTACAAGCGATCGTCGCAGCCGCTCACGGGCATTTAACCGTCGTATCTCGACCGTTCCGGCTCATCGCCGCCGGCTCGCCACCCGCTCCTCGGCGGTCTCGGCGCTGACGAGCTCGTACAGCGTCGCGCGGCCGCCGTCCTCCTTCGGGCGGAGCACGCGGCCGAGCCGCTGGGTGAACTCCCGCTCGCTGCCCGACCCGGAGAGCAGGACCGCCACGTTGGCGTCCGGCACGTCGACCCCCTCGTCGAGGACGTTCGCGGCGACGACCCGGCCGTAGGTGCCGTCGCGGAAGCGCTCCAAGATTTCGCGGCGCTCCTTCGCGCCCGTCTCGGCCGTGATCGCGGGCAGCAGGAAGCGCTCGGAGAGGCGGTAGACGAGGTCGGTGTGGGCCGTGAACACGATCACGCGGTCGTCGCGGTGGCGGTCGAGGATCTCCGCGAGCCGCTCGACCTTGCGGTCGGCGTTCATCATGACCTCGCGGGCGTCCTGCTTCGCGAGGAGCGCCTCGCGGGCCGCCGGGTCGTTTCCCGAGCGCTTGACCAGCTCCTGGTAGTCGCTCCCGCTCGAAAACGTGATCCCCGCGTCGCGGACGTACTCGACGAAGGTGCCCTGTTTCTCGTCGTAGCGCTCGCGCTCCGCCTCGGTGAGCTCCACCTCGATCCGCCGGATGTCGTAGGGGGCGAGGTGGTCGCCCGCGAGGTCGTCGACGTCGAGCGCGTAGACGCGGTCGCCGACCAGCTCCGCGACCGCCTCGTGGGCGCCGTCCGGGCGCTCGAAGGTGGCCGTGAGCCCGAGTCGCGCGGGCGCGGCGAGGAGGCGCGCGGCGTCCCGGTACCCCTCGCCGCCGAGGTGGTGGACCTCGTCGAAGACGACGAACTCGAAGGCGTCGCCGACGCCGTCCGCCTTCAGGTACGCGGAGTCGTACGTCGACACCGTGATCGCCTCCCGACGCTGCTCGCCGCCGCCGAACCGGCCGATCGGGGCGTCGAACTCGCGCTCCAACTCTCGTTGCCACTGGTCGAGCAGGTCGACCGTGGGGACGACCACGAGCGTCGGAACGCCGAGTTCGACCATCGCGCGGATCGCGATCACGGTCTTGCCGGCCCCGGTCGGCAGCTCGAGGACGCCGCGGTTGCCGGCGTCGCGCCACGCGTCCAACGCCTCGCGCTGGTACTCGCGGAGGTCGTAGTCGGTGGCGAGCGCGTCCGGGAGCCCGGCCTCGCTCGCGGCGCGCACGCTCGCGTCGAGGACCCGGTCGTCGACTGCGACGCCGGCCACCCGGAGCGCCCGCCGGAGTTCGGCGTAGCGGTGGGCGGGCGCCCGGCCGGTCCCGGTTCGGGGGTCCGTCTCGACCCCGGGCAGCGGCGGCAGCGCGTCGGGCGCGAGGTCGCCGTCCGCGTCGACCCGGATCGTGCCGTCCTCGTAGGTCAACCGGACGTCCATCGTCCCGAGTTCCCGTCCGACTTACAAAGGCCCACCGCCTCGGTCCGCCATGCGCGCGGACGAACTCGACCCCGACCTCGCCGCGGCGATCGCCGAGATCGAGTCGCTGGGCCTGCCCGCGTGGAGCCATCTCTCGGTCGATGCCGCCCGCCGCCTCGAAGACGACCTGTTCTCGGGACCGCCCGAACCGCCGGTGGCCGACGTCCGCGACCTCGCGTTCGACGGCCCGCACGGCGAGGTGCCGGTCCGGGTGTACCGCCCGGCGGGGGCGCCCGACCCGATGGGCGCAGGGGGCGACCCGCCGGCCCGCGCCCTCGTCCACTTCCACGGCGGCGGCTGGACGCTTGGGACGCTCGATTCGGTCGACGGGATCTGCCGCGAGCTCGCGGTCCGCGCCGACGCGGTCGTCGTCTCCGTCGACTACCGGCTCGCGCCAGAGCACCCGTTCCCCGTCGCGGTCGACGAGGCGACCGCGGCGCTGGAGTGGGTCACCGAGACGGCGGACGCGCTGGGCGTCGATCCCGACCGGACCGGCGTCTCGGGCACCAGCGCCGGCGGCGCGCTCGCGGTCGCGGCGTCGCTCCGCGCGCGGGACGTCAGAGACGCGCCGACGCCCGCCGGGCAGTTCCTGCTGTACCCGATCGCCGGCCGCGACTTCCAGACGGACTCGTACCGGGAGAACGCGGACGGCCCGCTGCTCACGCGCGAGGACATGCGGTGGTTCTACGAGCAGTACCTGCGGAGCCCGATCGACGCCGCGAACCCGTACGCGGTCCCGCTGGAGGCGGCGGACTTGGGGGACCTCGCGCCCGCGACGGTCGTCACCGCCGGGTTCGACCCCCTGCGCGACGACGGCGTCGCGCTCGCGGACCGGTTCGAGCGCGAGGGAACGCCGGTCGAGCACCGTCACTACCCGGCGATGGCGCACGGGTTCTGTAGCCTCGCGGACAGGGTGGCCACCGCGGAGACCGCCCTGTCCGCGGTCGCGAGCGACGCGCGATCCCGGCTGTGATCGGTCGCCCGAAGCGTCGTCCGCCGACGGGTCCCGTCGGACGGCGGCGAGCGGAAACCGCGGCGCGAGGTCAAAGCATAACTCTCGCGAGGCCGTGTCCGTGAGTATGGAACGAGTCTCTATCGACGAGGTCGAGCCGAGCGCCCTCGGAAGCGACGTGGACCGCCGGGGGCTGTCGGAGCCGCTCGGGGCGACCGACGTGGCGCTCAACCGCTACCGCCTCGATCCTGGGGAGCGGTTCTCCGGCGGGCTTCACGCTCACATGGACCAGGAAGAGATCTTCGTCGTCGTCGAGGGGGAGGCGACGTTCGAGACGATGGACGGGGACGTGAGCGTCGGCGCGGGCGAGGCGGTCCGGTTCGCGCCCGGCGAGTTCCAGTCGGGCAAGAACGACGGCGACGAGCCGGTCGTCGCGTTCGCACTGGGCGCGCCCCGCGACAGCGAGGACGTGCGGATCCCGCAGGAGTGTCCGGAGTGCGGACACGAGAACATGCGGGCCGTTCCGAGCGACGACGGGTTCGATCTCCGGTGTCCGGAGTGCGGCGCCGAACTGGAGGGCTGACGCCGTCGAGGCGAGCGCGGGAGACGGGAGAAAACGGAGTCGGAGCGGCGTCGGGACTCAGGCGTCGACGGTCGTCTTCACGATGCTCACGGGCGCGGTCGACTGCCGGGAGACGCGCTCAGTGACGGAGCCGAGCATCCGGCGGTAGTCGCCGGAGCGCGTCTTCGACCCCATCACCGTGAGGTCGACGTCCTCCTCGTCGGCGTAGCGGAGGATCTCCTCGTGCGGGACGCCGTAGCGGAGGGCGGTGACCGCCTCCACGTCGGCGTCGCGGGCGAGCGAGGCCACCGCGTCAAGCGACTCGCGGCCGGTCTCTTCGAGCGTCTCCTCGGCGCCCTCGGCGCCGTCGACGAACTCGTCGCCGGAGTAGGCGTTCACCACGCCGCTGTCGACGACGTAGAGGACGTGGAGCGTCGCATCGTAGCGGTCGNNGCGGTCGACGCCGACGCTGCCGTCGGTCGGGAGGAGCACGTTGTCGTACATACGCGGCGGTTCGTCGAGCGACCGAATAAATCGGTCGCCGTTTCCCGAACGGTTAACACGCTGTGTGCCCCCCGGAGTTCCATGACCGAGGCCGCGGACCGGATCTTCGTGAACGGGGAGGTACACACGCTCGCGGACCCGGATTCGGGCGGCGACGCGGTCTGCGAGGCCGTCGCCGTGCGCGACGGCGAGATCGTCCGGACCGGGCGGACGCACGACGTGGAACTGCTCGCCGGCGTCGACACGGACGTGGTCGACCTCGACGGGCGCGTCATCCTCCCCGGGTTCGTCGACGCGCACACCCACCTGACCACCGTTGGCCGCTACCTCCTCCACGCCGACCTCTCGGCGGCCGACTCCCCGGACGGGGCCGTCGACCTGCTGGCCGAGCGCGCGGCGGAAGTGGAACGCGAAGCGAGCGAGGTGGAGGACCCCGAAAGCGACGACTGGGTCCTCGGCTACGGTTACGACGAGTCGACGTGGGACGACTCGCGCTACCTGACCCGCGCGGACCTCGACCGCGTCTCGACCGAGCGCCCGGTGGCGGCGTTCCGCGAGGACATGCACGTCGCGGCGGTCAACGGCGTCGCGCTCGGCCGCTTCGCCGACGCGCTCGCCGACGCTCCCGACGAGACGGTGCCCACGGACGACGACGGCGATCCGACCGGCGTCCTGCTCGAAGCCGCCATCGACCCGATCTACCGAGCGGTCGAGCCCGGCCCGGCCGAGACGCGCGCGGTCGTCGAGGCCGCGCTCGACGGCTGCGCCGCCCGCGGTATCACGGGCTTCCACGACATGGTCCGCGACTCGCACGCGCCCCGGGTCTACCGCGACCTCGACGAGTCCGGGTCGCTCACCGCCCGCGTCCGGATCAACTACTGGAGCGACCACCTCGACGCGGTCCGGGAGGTCGGCCTCGCGACGAACGCCGGGAGCGATATGGTACGGACCGGAGCGATCAAGTCGTACACGGACGGGAGCTTCGGCGGCCGGACCGCGCGCCTCTCCGAGCCGTACGCGGACGCGCCAGACGAGACCGGGCAGTGGGTCGTCGATCCCGACGAGCTGGACGAGGCCGTCGCAACCGCGACCGAGGCGGGCCTCCAGTTCACCGCCCACGCGATCGGAGACGAGGCCGTCGACGCCGTCTTGGACGCATACGAGCACGCCTCCCGGACCGACGCCGGGGAAGCCCGTCACCGCGTCGAACACGCCGAACTGGCCGACGACGACGCGATCGAGTGGCTCGCGGAGACCGGCGTCGTCGCGAGCGTCCAGCCGAACTTCCTGAAGTGGGCGCAACCCGGCGGTCTCTACGAGGAGCGACTGGGATCCGAGCGCACCGCCGAGACGAACCGCTACCGGGACATGCTCGACGCGGGGGTCCGGCTCGCGTTCGGCTCGGACGGGATGCCGATGGACCCGCTGTTCGGGGTTCACCATGCGGTCAACGCGCCGGCCGAATCTCAGCGCCTCACCGTCACCGAGGCGCTGCGGGCGTACACCCGCGGCGCCGCGTACGCCGGCTTCGACGAGGACCGGCTCGGGACGATCGAGGTGGGGAAGCGGGCCGACCTCGTCGCGCTCGACGCGTCGCCGTGGGAGTGCGACGACGCGATCGACGATATCGACGTGGCGCTGACCGTCGTCGACGGCGACATCGTGTTCGACGGTCGGTGAATCGGCGGCCGAGGCGCGACCCTGCCGGGACGCCGAGAAAGCCGCAATCGCTGCCAGAAAACAGCAGTTATTAATCATGTAGTTCTAATCTGGGAGCATGACAGAGATAGCCGTCGAGTACGCCGCGGGAAACCGTCTCCGCTCCGAGGCCGAGACCGCCCGACGACTCATCGACGCGTACCTCGGTGACCGGCCCGACGTCGACCGCGTCACCCTCTCGCCCTCCGGCGAGTCCGTCTTCTGCGTCAGCGTCGAGGGCGACCGCATCTGGTGTACCGACACCCGCGAGTGGATCGACTCGATGGAGGCGGTGACCGCCGCGCGGCGCCGCCTCTCCGAACTGTCGTAACTCGCCTCGAAAACCCGGTTACTCGGTCGTTGCGGCCGCGTGCGAGTACGCGAACTCCCGCAGGAGCTTCGCGGCCAGCGCCGCCGCCTGCCCGTCGTCCCGGTCGTTCACCTCGACCGCGTCGAACCCGTCGGCGCGCGGCGCGACCGCGCGGACGAGGTCACGGACGGTCCGCGGCGCTACCCCGAACGGTTCCATCGTCCCCGTACCGGGAGCGTAAGCGGGGTCGAGCCCGTCGATGTCGACGGAGCAGTAGACCGTCTCCCCGGCGAACGCGTCGCCGTCGAGACCGTCGACCCACTCGCGGGCGTCCTCCGGCGCGACGACCTCCACGTCGGCGTCGGCCGCCCGTTCCCACTCGGCCTCGGACCCGGTCCGCGCGCCGACGATAACGGTGCGGTCGACGCCGAGGTCGTCGAGACACCGGCGCGTGACGCAGGCGTGGTTCAGCGGGTTCCCGTCGTATGCGTCCCGGAGGTCGAGGTGCGCGTCGCAGATGACGAGCGCGTCGGGGTCGACGGCCTCGACCCCCGCGTGCGTGACCGTGTGTTCGCCGCCGACGAGGAGCGGGACCGACTCGTCGTAGACGACGCTCCGCAGTTCGGCGGCGAGGTGGTCGAGGTACGCCGGCACGTCGTCCCACGGGCGCACGTCGCCCGCGTCGTGGACGCCAAGCGCGGAGAAGCGACTGTCGGTGCGGCGGTCGTAGTCGTCGTACGTCTCGGCGAATCGCCGGACTCGGTCCGGCCCGAACCGGGTGCCCGGCTGAAACGTGGTCGTGGCGTCGAGCGGAGCGCCGACGACCACGTAGGAAGCAGCTTCGCGGTCGGTCGTCGCCCCGGGGAACATCGCCGATTACCCGATGATCTTCCGTTGGCCCTCGTAGTCGAGGTACTCGATGTTGTCGTCCGAGGAGAAGTCCTCGCCCTCGGGGATGCGCATCGTGAACGTGTCGTAGGTGTCTAAGTCCATCACCTGAACCTCGTCGCCGCTGACGTTGACGACCTGTCCCTGCTTGCGCTGAATGATCGGGACCCACACCTTCGCGTCGACGGGCTGCGAGAGCGAGCGCTTCTTGTCGTCGAAGACGCCCTTCCCTTCGACGCGGGCCTTCGCGCTGCCGTGTTTACCGGGTTTGGCGGTGCTGTAGTGGTTGATCTTACAGGGCGCGTCGTCCATCATCACGTAGCTGCCCTCCTGGAGTTCGCGAACCTGCTTCTGCTCTCGCGGCATGTCCGCCAATTTCCCCGGCGCGGGTATAAACGGTTTGGAATGCCGCCGCTACCCGGCCCGAGACGGCGTCCAACCGCCCCGACGGCCCGCGGCGTGGTCGTGTACGTCCTCCGCTCGTCGGACGACCGAGTCGATCGCGTCGCCGACGCCCTCTCCGGCAACGCCGGCGCGCCGATACGCGATGACGCCGACGTTCCGGCGGCCGCGTGCCTCCACGAGATCGCGACGCACGCAGACGGCGACCTCGGCGTTCCCCCGGTCGACTGGGGCGACGCGGTGACTCCGCGAGCGGCGGCGGGTCCTCCGGGGTGGCGGGCACCGCCGCGGCGACGTAGCGACCATGACGGCGGCGACGTGGCAGCCGCGACGACCGCGGCGACCGAACTCGTCCCGAAAGCGAGCCTACGGGTCGAGCTCGTCCACGTACTCCTCCGGCTCCTCGTCGTCGTCGACGTTCCCGTCCGGCGGGACGAGTTGGCCCGTGTACAGGTAGCTGACGACGAACATGACGATGAAGCCGACGCCGACGGCCGCGGTCGTCCGCACGACGAACGGGATGTCGTTATAATAGAAGTACCGGTCCGAGACCGCCATGGAGACGAACGCCACCAACAAGATCTTCTGCTCGTCGGTGGGGTTGCGGACGAAGCCGACTACGTCGTTTTTGAGGTCGCCGAACACGCCCATCAGGCGTCACCCCCGTTCGTCGCGGCCGAGTCGACCGTCGGCGCGTGCTCCTCGATCACGCCGCTCACCCGATCGAGGCCCTCTGTCAACTCCTCGGTCGGGAGTCCGAACCCGATCCGGAATCGGTCCGGGAAGCCGAACAGATGCCCCGGTGCGAGGACGACGCTCGCCTCCTCGACGACCGTCCGGCAGAACGCCTCCGCGTCCGCGAAGCCGTCGGGGACCGTCACGAACGCGTTGACCCCGACCGGGTCGAGCCAGTCGAGGCCGTGGTCGTCGACCCACGCCGCGACCGTCTCGCGGTGGGCGGCGGCCAGTTCGCGGTTCTCTGTCAGGATCTCCTCCTCGGATCGCCCCAGCACCTGCTTAGCGACGTGCTGGCCGAACAGGCTCGGCGAGATGGTCGTGTAGTCCTTCCAGCGCCACGCGCGCTCGACGACCGGCTCGGGACCGGCGATCCAGCCGAACCGGAGGCCAGCGAGCCCGTACGCCTTCGTGAGGCTGGTCGTGGAGATGCCGTGCGCGCCGTAGCTCGCGACCGGCGGCTGCGGGTCCTCCGCGAGCAGGCGGTACACCTCGTCGCAGAGCAGGTATGCGTCGCGCTCGACCGCGACGTCGTACACCGCCCGCATCGCGGCCTCGTCGTGGTACTGCCCGGTCGGGTTGTTCGGGTTGTTCACGACGATCACGGCCGTGTCGTCGCGGGCCGCGTCGGCGACGGCCCCCGGGTCTAACTCCCACTCGGGCGGCTCCAGTTCGACGCGGGTCACGTCGCCGAACGCGTCCGGGACGGCGTGGAGCGCCTGGTACGTCGGCGTGACGACGACCGCGTGCGTGCCGGAGCCGACGCCCGACGCGTCGGGGTCCGAGGCGCCGCCCGCCCCGTCGACGGGGGCGTCGTCGCCGAGCAGCGAGAGGAACGTCAGGAAGTTCGCCTCCTGGGTGCCGCAGGTGAACAGCACCTCGTCGGCGGATCGGTCGTAGCGGTCGCCGACGGACGCCCGGAACTCCGGGTCGCCGTTCGTCGGGATGACGTAGCCGAGCTCCCCCGGATCGAGGTCGAACCGGCTCGCGTCGAGCGACCGGATGCCGCTTTCGGCCAGCATGATGTCGGCCTCGAACGCTGG
>NZ_NHNZ01000197.1:0-14894 GCF_002727095.1 Halorubrum sp. C191
TACTGCGGCCGCACGACTGGGGCTTTGGAGATGTTGTCGGTCGCTCCTCAGAGAGCAACCCCGTACGACATGTGTAAGACCTCCGTTCCGTCTCGTCCGCTGACGCTATCCATTTCCGCGTCGCGACCGAAGCGGCGGTGATGACCGACGACACCGGCGACGACGCCGGCGACGATTCCAGCGAGGACGACGCTGAAGACCTCTCCTTAGATCGCTTCCACGAGGCGCTCGAGGCCGAGGAGCGACCGGTCGCAACGGCGAGCGAGGTCGCCCGCCGGCTCGGAACGTCGCAGGCGGCAGCGCGCGACGCGCTCGCTGCGCTCGTTGACCGCGGCGACGTGGACCGACTCGACGTCGAGGCCGACCCCGTCGTATTCTACCCCCGCGACTGGGGCGCGTTGGCGAGCCGCGAGCGCGTCGTGACCTTCCCGAAGCGCCGCGAGATCGTCGTCGACCGCCCCACGCAGTACACCCGCGCGCGGCTCTCGCAGTTCGCGAACCTCGTCGACACCACCGGCACCGAGCCCGGAACCCGCGGGTATCTCTATCGGATCCGCCAGGAGGACGTGTGGGCAGCACCGTTCGACGACGCCGACGCGCTCGTGGGCGCGCTCCGGTCGGTGCTGCCGCGGCGGTACGAACACCTCGAAGCGTGGGTGCGCGACCAGTGGCGTCGGGCGCACCGCTTCCGGCTGTACACCCACGCGGACGGGTACGTCGTCCTCGAGGCCGCCTCCGAGAACCTGATGGGGAACGTCGCCGACCAGCACCTCGATGATGACCACCTCCGCGCGCCAATCTCGGACACCGAGGCGTGGGTGAACGAGGCGGCGGTCGCCGCGGTCAAGCGCACGCTCTACGACGCCGGCTACCCGGTCGAGGACGACCGCGACCTCGAGACCGGCGACCCGGTCGAGATCGACCTCGCGACCGACCTCCGCGATTACCAGGAGACGTGGGTCGAGACGTTCCTCGACCGCAAGTCCGGCGTGTACGTCGGGCCGCCGGGCTCCGGCAAGACTGTCGCCGGGATCGCGACGATCGCCGCGGTCGGCGGCGAAACGCTGATTTTGGTCCCCTCACGCGAGCTCGCCGACCAGTGGCGCGAGGAGCTGCTGGAGCACTCCACGGTCGACCCCGCCGACATCGGACTCTACCACGGGGGGACCAAGGAGATCCGCCCCGTCACGATCGCGACCTACCAGATCGCCGGGATGGACCGCCACCGGAGCCTCTTCGACTCCCGCGAATGGGGGCTGATCTGCTTCGACGAATGCCATCACGTCACCGCCCCGGTGTACTCGCGGACCGCCGAGCTCCAGAGCAAACACCGGCTCGGACTCTCGGCGACGCCCGTCAGCGAGACTGGCAGCGAGGAAGAGATCTACACCCTCATCGGCCAGCCCATCGGGGCGGACTGGGACGCGCTGTTCGAGGCCGGCTTCGTTCAGGAGCCCGAGGTCGAGATCCGCTACGTCCCGTGGCGCGACGAGACGGCGCGCAACGAGTACGCCGCCGCGGACGGCCGGGACCGCAGACGGCTCGCGGCCGAGAACCCCGCGAAGGTCGAGGAGATCCGGTACCTGCTCGCGGCCCACCGCGACAAGAAGACGCTCGTCTTCGTCGAGTACCTCGACCAGGGCGCCGCGATCGCCGACGCGCTCGGCGTCCCCTTCATCAGCGGCGAGACGCCGCACCACGAGCGCGCGGAGCTGTTCCGCCGGTTCCGGGCGGACGGCGAAGCGGAGGGTTCGGGCGGCGGGGCGGCCGACGACGACCTCGACGTCCTCGTCGTCTCGCGGGTGGGCGACGAGGGGATCGACCTCCCGAACGCCGAACTCGCCGTCGTCGCGAGCGGGCTCGGCGGCTCTCGACGACAGGGCTCACAGCGGGCGGGACGGACGATGCGGCCGACCGGCTCCGCGTTGGTCTACGTCCTCGCGACGCGCGGGTCGAGCGAGGAGGAGTTCGCCCAGCGACAGATGCGGCACCTCGGGCGGAAGGGCGTCCGCGTCCGCGAGACGAACGTCGCGGAGTAGTCCGCGGCCCGACGCCGCCGGACCGGACGCGTGCCGAATCGCGCCGCTCGCTCAGAGCGCGTCAGCTAAGCGCTCGGCCGCCCCCTCGATCTCCCCCTCGTTCTCGACGAACCGGACGGGCGCGTTCTGGTCGCGCGCGTACTGGAGCGCCGCGGACCGGTTGAGGTCCTGCTCGAAGTCGATCTGGCGTTCGGTGACCCCGTCGAGGTCGCGGTCGCTCGCCCGCCTGCGTTCGAGGATCGTCGCCGGTTCCGCCTCCACGAGGACGAACGCGTCAGGCGAGACGTCTTCGAGCACTTCGACTGGAAGCCCTTGGACGTAGCCGGTCAGCGTCTCGACCGCGAGGTGCGTCGAGAGGATCACGTTCGTCGTCTCCGCTTCCTCGGCGACGAACTCGCCTGCGCGGCGCTGGAGCCGCCGCGTCTCGGGCTGTGAGAGCGTGCCGAGCTTGGCCCGCTCGGTCGCGAGCCCCATCGCCGCCGCCTGTTCGAGCATCACGTCGCCGAAGTTGATCAGCTTGTACCCATCTCCGAGTCCGCGCCTGACCGCCTGACAGACGCTGGAAAGGCCGACGCCGTTGACTCCCGACACGATCGTGACTGACATCAGAAGCTCACCTCGTTCTCCTCGTCGCCCGGCATCCCGCCGCGGTCGTCGTAGTACCGGCGGCCGATGAACTGCGCGCCGACGAGCATCATCAGCGTGTCGTAGAGGTCGTCGGCCGAGTCGAACGTCTCGACCTCCGACCGGTCGATGACCGCCCGGATCGTCGTGGACTCTCCGTCGGGCGGCGACAACTCCGTGTCACCGACCGTCTCCAGCACCTCGCTTCGGGGCGCCGGAAACTGTAGTTTCCTCGCGAACAGGTCACGAGTCTCTGGTAAGCGCATACATGACACATGACAGCACACGCTAGCATAAGTGTACATGTCAGTGCCCCGCGACCGAAGTCGCGGGTTACCCCCTCGTTCCGTTGTGACGCGGAGTGTCGCCGCCCCTCCGATGCGTTCCCCTCCCCGCCGCGTCGCGTCCCGCGCTCGCTCGCGGACCCGGCGGCGGACGAAGCTTTCAACATACGCTCCGCCGACTTCGCGACATGGACGCTGACGAGCCCTCGCCCGCCGCCGATAGGCACGACGACCCACCGACCGTCGCCGAGGCGGTCGTCGACGCGATGCTCGACCGCGGCGTCGACACCGTCTTCGGGATCCCCGGCAAGCAGACCCTCCCGCTGAACCGGGCGCTCGCCGATCGCGACGCGCGGTTCGTCGTCGCCCGCCACGAGACCGCCGTCCCGCACCAAGCGTGGGGGTACGCCGAGACGAGCGAGCCCGGCGCGATGGCAGCCACCTGCGTCGTCCCCGGCCCGGGCGACACGAACGCGATGAACGGGCTGAAGAACGCCCTGAACGACTGCGTCCCCCTGCTCCACCTCGCCGTCGAGACGGAACGGTCGGTCCGCGGCGGCGACGGCATCCACGAGACGCCGCCGGAGACGTACGACACCGTCGTCAAGGAGAACGTCCTTGTCGACTCGCCCGCGGGCGCGGTCCCCGCCGTCGTCGAGGCGATCCGGACCGCCCGCGAACACCCGCAGGGACCGGTCCGCGTGGGGATCCCGAAGGACTTCCTCGCCGGTCGGACCCCGCAGCCCGCGGTCGGCGAGCGCGAGCCGTCACCGCCGCCGGCACCGCCCGCGGCGGCGGTGCGCGAGGCCGCAGACCTGCTCGGCGATGCCACAGCGCCCGTCGTGCTCGCCGGCGGCGGTGTCAGGCGCGCGGACGCGAGCGACGCCCTCCGGTCGGTCGCCGAGGGGCTCGGCGCGCCGGTCGTGACGACGTACAAGGGGAAGGGGACGCTCCCCGAGACGCACCAGCTGTCGGCGGGCGTGCTCTGCGGCGGGGCCAGCGCGGAGCTCCGGGGACTCCTCGCGGACGCCGACGTCGGCCTCGTCATCGGCTCAGACCTCGACGCGGTCGCGACCGCCTCGTGGTCCGTCGCGATTCCCGAGACGCTGATCCACGTCACGCTCGACGGGGACGACGTCGGGTTCGGCTACGAAGCGGACCTCGGCGTCGTCGCTGACGCGGACCGCTTCCTCCGGGCGCTCACCGACCGCCTCGACGACGAGGGGGTGGCGCCCCGCGGCGCCGACAGCGCCGAGCGCGCCGAGTCGGTCCGCGCGGCCGACCGCGAGCGCTTCGCGGCGTTGTCCGAGCAGAGCGCCGACGGTTCAGGGAAGTCGACGGCCGACGACCGCGAGGAGCGCCCGCTCCGCTCCGTCGAGGCCCTCTCGGCGGTTCGCGACGCGGTCCCGGCGGACGCGGTCGTCGCCGCCGACGCGGGCGGGTTCCGGCTGTGGACGCTCGTCTCGTTCCCCGCTGCGGGGCCGCGGTCGTACGTCAACCCCGGTTCGTGGGCGACGATGGGTACCGGGCTCCCGTCGGCGCTCGGCGCCAAGCTGGCGAACCCGGACCGCGACGTGGTCGCGCTCACCGGCGACGGCGGGCTCATGATGTGCGTCCACGAGCTCCACACGCTGGCGAGCGAGGGGATCGACGTCACCGTCGTCGCGCTCAACAACGACGACTACGCGATCATCAGCGAGGAGGCGTCGCGGTCGTACGACTTCCCGGACCAGAGCTACGGGTGGGCGGAGACCGGCCTCGACCTCGTCGCGGTCGCGTCGGGGATGGGCCTGCCCGCGGAGCGCGTCCATGCGCGCGGCGCGGTCGGCGACGCCGTCGAGCGCGCCCGCGACCGCGACGGCCCGGCCCTCGTCGAGGTCGTCACCGATCCGGACGAACCGCAGGCGAGCGAGTGGATGACCGGCCCGCACCCCCGGTCCTAACCGGTCCGTTTCACGCCGAGCGTTTCCGAGATCTGAAGCGATCTATATACTCGTCGGGTCTGAATTTCCCGTATGCGCAACCCGTGGGTTCACGACGATGTCCCGGACGACGCCGGGAGTGGGTACGACGGTCCCGTCCGCCTGCTGGCGGCGTTCATGTGGGGGACGTTGGCCCTCGGCGTCGGGGGGTTCGTCATCCTCTCCGGCGCGGGCGTCATCGACCTCGCCGACGGCGGGTCGTTCGGCGAGGTCGTCACGGGCGTCGTCGCCGCGCTGGCGCTCGCGCTGGCGCTCCCGGTCTTGTTGAAACTGCTCACCATCTCGCGGGCGCTCGCCCTCCTCGCCTTCCTCGGCACCGGCGCCGGGGTCGGCCGGTTCGTGATCGCCCGCGAACCGGAGCGGTTCCGGGGGCTCCTCGACGCGCGCGAGAGCCTCGCCGAGAACGCCGGCTCGCTCGGCGACCTCTTCGACTTCGTCGACTCGATGGCGCCCGGCGCGATCGACGGCGTGACGGTAGTAGCCGACGCCGCGGCGGTAGCGGTCGACGGCGCGATCGCCGTCGCCGTCGGCGTCCCGATCGCGTGAGCCGACCGCCAGCGGGGTCGTGACGGCCGTCCCCACGCGCGGTCGGGTTCCGGCGCGTCCCGCGGGACGGGAGCCTTAACAACACCCGTGGTGAAGCCCGCCCATGACGCATCCGAACGACGTCGCCGTCGGCATCGTCGGCCTCGGCGGCATCGGGTCCCACCACGCGACGAAGCTGACCGAGCGCGGCGCGAACCTCGTCGGCGGGATGGACGTCGATGCCGACGCGCGGGCACGGTTCCACGAGGAGTTCGGCGTCCCCGCCTACGAGGACGAGACGGACCTCTACGAGGACTGCGACGCCGTGCTGGTCACCACCCCGAACCGCTTCCACGAAGAGTACGCGACCTCGGCGCTTTCGGCCGGCCTCGACGTGCTCTTGGAGAAGCCGCTGGCGCACACGCTCGACAGCGCCGAGCGGATCGCCGACGCCGCCAGCGACGCCGACGGGTTCTGTATGGTCGGGTTCAACAACCGGTTCGCGGAGCCGGTTCAGGTGATCAAACACTACCAAGACGAGGGGAGGTTCGGCGAGACCACCCACGTCGAGGCGAACTACGTCCGGCGGCGCGGCGTCCCCGGCCGGGGCTCGTGGTTCACGTCGGCGGACGTCGCCGGCGGCGGCGCGCTCATCGATATCGGCGTCCACGCGATCGACTTGGCGCTCTACTTCCTCGATCACCCCGAGGTCGTCGAGGTGTCCGGGGACACGCGCTCGGAGTTCGGCGGTCGCGACGACTACGCGTACGTCCACATGTGGGGCGACGACGCGGGGCCGGAGGGGTTCGACGTCGACGACTCCGCGTCCGCGTTCATCCGCGGCGCCGACGGGAGCACCGTCTCGCTGGAGGTCGCGTGGGCGACGAACCGGCCGGCGACCGACGAGTTCGTCGTCCGGGGCACCGAGGCGGGCGCGACGCTCGACCGCGGCAGCGGCGACCTCACGGTCCACGAGGCGGGCGTCGGCGGCGGCCACCACCTCACGGACGCGAGCGTGGAGACGCGCGACGGCGACGCGCACGCCGCCGAGCAGGCGACGTTCCTCGAAGCGGCCGCCGACGGCGAGGCGCCGTCGATAAACACCGTCGAGGAGGGGTTACGCGTCCAGCGCGTCATCGACGCAATCTACCGCTCCGCGGAGACCGGCGCGGCGGTGCGGCTGGACTGAGCCGCCGACCGAGCAGGCCGACCCGGGAGCCGCGATGGGAACCTATTCGGTGCTGGGGACCGTCACCGCGGACAACTCGTGACCAGCGATCCCGGCCCCACGCCGCCCTCCGAACGGATCACCAGTCTCGACGCGCTCCGCGGCTTCGCGCTGCTCGGCATCCTCGTCATCAACATCCGCGTCTTCTCGATGCCGGAGCAGACCCTGCTCAACCCCACCGTGTACGGCGACTTCACCGGGCTCAACTACTGGACCTGGTTCGTCGGCCACGTGTTCGCGCAGTCGAAGTTCATCACCGTCTTCTCGGCGCTGTTCGGCGCCGGCGTCCTGCTGTTCATCGAGAGCAAAGAGGAGAAGGGCCAAGACGCCGTCC
This sequence comes from Halorubrum sp. C191, assembly GCF_002727095.1. Lineage (NCBI taxonomy): Archaea > Methanobacteriati > Methanobacteriota > Halobacteria > Halobacteriales > Haloferacaceae > Halorubrum > Halorubrum sp. C191. The sequence continues at coordinate 7,017 of NZ_NHNZ01000197.1, forward strand.
GCCTCCACCTCCGCCGGACCGCGGTGCTGATCGCGATCGGCCTCCTTCACGCGTACCTGCTGTGGTACGGGGACATCCTCGTCACGTACGGGCTGCTCGGGCTGTTCCTCCTCTTCGTCCGCGACCTCGACGCGCGTCGGCTCGGCGGGCTCGCCGGGATATTCCTGCTCTTCGTCCCCGCGATCGAGCTGTTCGCCGCGACCTCGATCGGCGGCGAGGCGATCGCCGGCCAGTGGCTGCCCGCGGAGGCCGCGGTCCGAGACCAGGTGGCCGCCTACCGCGGCGGCTGGCTCGACCAGATGAGCCACCGCGTCTCCTCGTCGTTCCAGCGACAGACGTCCGGGTTCATCGGGTCGAGCTTCTGGCGCGTGGGCGGCGTCATGCTGCTCGGCATGGCACTGTACAGGCGCGGCGTGTTGACCGGCGAGCGCTCGACCGCGTTCTACCGCCGGCTCGTCGCGGGCGGCGTCGTCGGCGTCGGAATCGTCGTCGCCGGCGTCGCGTATATCGAGGCGAACGACTGGAGCGCCGGCGCCGCGCTGTACTGGCGGCAGTTCAACTACGTCGGGAGTCTGCTCGTCGCTGGCGGGTACGTCGGCCTCGTCACGCTGTTCGTCCGGTGGCGCGGTGAGGGGCTCGTGGCCCGCGCGCTCGCCGCGGTCGGCCGCACCGCGTTCACCAACTACCTGCTCCAGACGGTGATCGCGACGACGGTGTTCTACGGTCACGGCCTCGGGCTGTTCGGCTCCGTCAGCCGCGTCGAGGCAATGGGGATCGTCGTCGCGATCTGGGCGGTCCAAGTCCCGCTGTCCGTGATCTGGCTCCGGTACTTCCGGTTCGGTCCCGTCGAGTGGGTGTGGCGGACGCTCACCTACGGGGAGGCACAGCCGTTGCGGCTGAAAGACTGACCCCGCGTTCTCCGAACTGAGACTCGCGAGGACACGTTCAACAGTCCCCGGTCGGACTCCCGCACATGAGCGAGTTCGACGTTCACGACCACCGTCACGAACTGAAACAGCTCCGCGACTCGGGCCGAACGAGCCTCTGGGAGAACAGGGAAGGGATGGCGTGCCCGGTGTGCGACGACGCCTTTTCGCGGCTCTTCGTCACGCGACAGTCCGGGACGACGTTCCCCGAGAACGACGGCGCGCGGTTCTGCCTACTGCGTTCCGACGACGCGGTGTACCTCTTCCGACACTGAGCGACCGGGGGCTCGTCAGTCGTCTCCCACCGGGTCGACGCCGGGCTCGGGCTCGTCGATGTACCGCTCGGTCCACGTGCCGCGCGAGAACCACGCGACGCCGATGACGGCGCCGAGGACGTTTCCGAGTGCCATACCGACCCAGACTCCGGTCTCGCCCCACCCGGCGACGAACACGAGGTACCCGACGCTCGCGACCCGGCCCACCCAGAGGGTGAGGATCGAGATGACCATCGCGGTCTTCGTGTTGCCCGCGCCGCGGAACGCGCCTAAGATCACCTGCGAGACGCCGATGAAGGCGAACTCGACCGACCGGATCCGGACGTACTCCACCGCGTAGCCGATCGTCGCGGGCGCGTCCGGCACGTCGCCGAGGAACGCGCCGACGATCGGTTCGGTGAACGTCACGGCGACGACCGCGACGAGGAACATCACGCCCGCGCCGGTCGTGGCCGCGAACTTCACAGCCCTGCCGGCGCGGTCGGCGCGGTTCGCGCCGAGGTTCTGCCCGACCATCGTGTCGATAGCGCGGCCGAGCCCCATCGCGGGCAGGAAGACGAGCGAGATGAGCCGGTTGCCGAGCCCGTATGCGGCGACGACCGGCGGCGAGAACGTGACGATCATCGCGGTGAGCGTGATCATCGCGAGCGCGCTCGTCGTCTGCTCGACGCTGGAGGGGAGCCCGAGCCGGAAGATGTCCCGGATAAAATCGAGGTCGGGCGCGAGGTGGCCGAGCGTCACGTCGGGGCCGTACCCGGTGCCGAACAGTATCCAGAGGCCGATGGCGGTCGCGACGCCCCGCGAGAGGATCGTCGCGAGCGCGGCGCCCTGGATGCCGATCCCGGTGACTCCCGTCGCCGAGAGCAGCGTCGCCTCCAGCGCGACCGGGTCGAGCGCCGCGAGGCCGGGAACCGCGGCGAGCCACTCGAACAGCGGGTTCCCCTCGAACCCGAAGATGAAGAACGGGTCCAAGAGGACGTTCAGGAGGACGGAAATGAACATGACGGCCATCGGCGTCCGCGTGTCGCCGTAGCCGCGCATCAGCGCCGAGAAGACGAAGAACCCGAACATCAGGGGGATCCCGGCGAAGATCACCTCCATGTAGTCTGCCGCGAGCGGGATCACGGTCGCCGCGGTCTCCGCGTCGCTCGGCAGGATCTCGAGGGCCGGGCGCGTGTAGAAGTAGCCCCCGATCCCGATGAGCACGGACAGCACGGAGACGGTGAAGATCGTCTGTCCCGCCACGAGCCCGGCGGAGCCCTCGCCGTCGGCGCCGGTGTACTGCGCGACGAGGATCGCGCCCGCCGTCGTGAACCCGCCGGCGACCGCGATCAGGAGGAAGATCAGCGGGAACGCGAGGCTGATCGCGCCGACGGCCTCCGCCGAGAGCCGGCCGAGGTACAGGGTGTCGACGATGTTGTACGTCACCTGGAGCAGCTGGATGACGACGATCGGCCACGCCAGGCGGAACAGCGGTCGGAGGAGGCTCCCCTCGGTGATCGACTCCTCGCCGACTGGGTCGTCGGGCGCGGGCTCGGGGGCGTCGGACGCAGCTTCGGGGTCGTCGTCCCCGTCGCGGCCGTCGTCGCCGCCCATGGTATCGCCGCTCGGTCCACCGGAGGGGTCCGGCGGCTCGGAGGAATCCGACGGGTCGGAGGGGTCGGCGGCGGGCTCGTCGCTCACTGCGGTTGAAAAGCCGGGCGCGCTCTATCAGGCTTCCGATCCGGTTACCGACGCCCGTCGCTACTGTCTATGGATCCGGCGGGATTGTCCGCGTCCGAAGGCCCGCCCTCGGTCGTCTCCGTGGCGCCTGCTCCGTCGCCCGGGGTCGGATCGGCGGCGCCGTGAGCTCCGTCGGCACCGGACGTCTCGGTGGCGGCGTCGACGCGGGCGACGCCGGAGGTGTCGTCGAAGACGAGGTGGCGGTGCGGGTACGCCATCTCGACGTCCGCGTCGGCGAGGCGCTCGCGGATCTCGGTGTTCACGTCCGACTGGACCTTCGCGAGCTTGTACGGCTTCTTCACCCAGTACCGCAGCCGGAGGAGGACCCCGTCGTCGGCGAACTCGTGGAGGCGGCAGTCGGGACCCGCCATGTACCGCGCCACGCCGATCCGGATGTCGGGGCCGCCGTCGACGACGGCCTCGGAGTCGCGCGCCGCGCGCTCGATGAGCCGCCGGGCCTCGGGGATGTCGCTCTCGTAGGTGACGAGCACGTCGATCGAGCGCCGGGTCCGCTCGTCCTCGGCCGAGAAGTTCGTCACGTCGCGCTCGCGCATCGTCCCGTTCGGCACGACGAGGAAGGTGTTATCCAGAGTGAATATCTTCGTGTAGCGGATCGTGATGTCCTCGACGAACCCGGTCGTCCCGTCCTCTAACTCGATCATGTCGCCGATCTCGAACGGCTGGTCCGCGAGGATGAACACGCCGTTGATGAAGTTCCCGACGAGCGGCGCGAGGACGATACCGATGACGGCCGAGAACACTGCGGTCCCGAGGAGGAGGTCCGCGAACCGGAAGCCGACGGCGCCCAGGCCGACCAGCACCGAGGCGGCGATCGTGCCGACCCGGACCCCGCGGACGATCGTCTGCGCGACGCTCTGTCGCGACACGCGGCGGGCGACGGGGCGACCGATCAGCCGGACGAGGAAGTTCGCGAGGACGACGCCGACCGCCAGTGACGCGAGGACGGTCAACACGCCCGTTCCCGGCAGGTCCGCGAGCCGAGAGCCGATATCGGCGAGCCGTGAGACGGCCCCCGCGATCGGCGTTCCCCCCGGGAAGACCATGGGAACCCGCTGTCGGCCATCGGAAAAAGCGTTTCTCCACGCGCACGACCGGCGGCGAACGAGCCGCTTCGAACGAGAGACGGGGCAACCACTGTGACTTCGCTGAGCGAACGGGCGGTATGGGCCAACCGCCTGCGGACCCAACGAGGTTCGGCGTCGAACACGACACCAAGCCGGGAGACGCGCTGCTCGCCGGCTTCCCCCCGTTCGGGCTCGCCGGCCTGACCGCCGTCCACTACTTGGTCGACGACCTCGATCTCGAGGAGACGGGGCGCGTCCGGATCGACGGCGCCCCGTCGATCACGTCGTTTGCGAAAGGGGACGCCGCGCCACCCGCTCCGGCTGTACACCGACTCGGACCGCGACGGCACCGTCCTCGTCGCCGAGCGGATCGAGGAGCGGGAGCCGGAGGGGACCACGACCGCATGGACATGTGGCCCCCGGCTGTCCCGACCGTGAGGACCGGGCTCTGAAAACGCGTACAACTCGTCTCATAGTAAAAAGCTATAATCCCCGGTCCCGTTCTTCGGTACATGACTGACGATCTCCGGGACACGCTCGACCGCGTGGGGGACCGATTCAACCTCGGCGAGTACGAGATTGACGCGTACCTCGCGGTGTTGGAACACGGCGAACTGACGGCGAGCGACATCGCCGACCGGACCGAGATCCCGCAGCCGCGGGTGTATGACACGGTCCGGAGCCTCTCGGACCGCGGGCTCGTCGAGCTCCGCGAGTCGCGGCCGATGAAGATCGTCGCCGTCGACCCCGAGGACGCCTTCGGCGATCTGCGGTCGTCGTTCACGGAGATGGTCGACGAGCTGGAGGCGCGGTACACCGCGCCGACGCGGGAGACGGAGGCGGTGTCGCTTGTCAAGTCGCGCTCGACGATCCTCCGGTACCTCGAAGAGGTGATCGCGAACGCGGAGTACGAGCTCGCGCTGTCGCTCACCCCCGGCCTCCTGCGGCGGTTCCGGGACGAACTCGCCGCGAAGGTCGCCGAGGGCGTCACCGTCGAACTGCTCGTCACGCCGGCGTCGAACGCGCCCGACCCGACGGAGTTCGACTACTTGGAGGTCGCGACGATCGCCCGCGCGCGCCGCGGGATCACCACGCCGGTCCTCGCGGTCGGCGACGGCGAGTACTCCGTGTACGCAACGCAGGACGCGCTGCGCGACGACCGCGAGCGCTACGGTGTCATCTTCAACCGCTCCGCGCTCGGCTTCCTCGTCTCCGGCTTCTTCGGCACCGTCCTGTGGACGACCGCGGAATCGCTCGCCGCCGACGGCGAGGACCGGCCCTTCCCGCGCCGCTACGCCTCCATCCGTCGGGCCGTGAAGGACGTCCGCGAGTTCGGCGACGAGGAGTTCTACGCGACCGTCGAGGGCCGCGACATCGAGACCGGCGAGGAGGTCACTGTCCGCGGGAAAGTCGTCGACGTCGCGTTCGTCGACACGGAGGAGGTGGCGTCGCTGGTCGTCGAGACCGAGAACGGCCGCGTCGAGATCGGCGGCCGCGTCGCCGCCTTGGAGGACGTGGAGGGCCAGGAGATCGTGATCGGCCGCGGCGAGCCGCCGGCGCTGTGAGGTGCGCTCGGGTCGTCCCGGCGTCGCCGTTCAAGTGCGGGCGGACCGAAGCGGACCCGTGACCGACGACGCGCGTCCCGACGACGAGCGAGACGCACCGACCGTCGCGTGCGAGCGGTGCGACCGGGAGTGGGTGCTCGACCGCGAGGTCGACGACCTCGACCCCGGGAGCCACGCGATCGAGCAGTTCGCGCTCGACCACGAGCGCCACACCGGCCACTACCCGGACGGCGTGACCCCGTGGGTCGCCCGGTGCGACCGCTGCCCGGACGGGGAGCGCTTCCTCGCGGAGCGTCCGGCGCGGCGCTGGGCGGAGACGCACGCGCGCCACACGCGTCACACCGTCCGGCTCGAACCGCCAACGGGAGCGGTCGAAGCCGTCTCGCCGCGAGACGACGGGGACCGGTCGTAACACCGCAGCCGCTTCCCCTCCGCTACGGACCGAGCGCCGCGATATCGGCTCCGACCGCCGCGCGGGCGTCGGCCGGGTTCGGGTCGCTGTCGGCCAGATGCGTCCACTCGCAGGCGGGTAGCGCGGCGATGCGGTCCCGGATGGCCGGCCGGTACGGTGCGGCCGACGCGATCCCGTCACCGCTGCCCCAGATGTCGTCGATGACGGTCCGCGAGTCGATCCGGACCTCGACGGCCGCAGGGTCGCAGCGCGCGGCCAGCGCCTCCAGTCCGAGGTGGAGCGCCGCGTACTCCGCGGTGTTGTTCTCGGCGCGAGCCCCGACGGGTCGGCCCAGCCGAACGAGGGGGTCATCGTCGACCAGCAGCACGGCCCCCGCGCCGGCCGGTCCGGGGTTTCCGCGCGAGCTCCCGTCGACGTAGAGAACGATGTCGTCGGCGGACTCGCCGCGGTCGTCGCCCGATCGCGGCGGGTCGGCGGCGAGGACCGACTCGACCGCGGTCCGGATCTCGGCGTCGGTCGTCGTCGGGCCGAACAGCCCGCCGTACCCGGTCACCGCGTCGTCGATGGCGTCGATCGCCGGTCGTATCTCGTAGCCGTACAGGGCGAGGACGTCGTCGACGCGGCTCGCCAGCGGCGAGAGCCGGTCCGTGGGAAGTCGGTCCATGATGTCTCACGCGGCCGAACTGCGGTCCACAACGGTTCATTCGAGAGCGCAGGGAAAAATGCGCTGGCGGTGAGCGCGGTGAGCCGAGCCGCCGCCGATCGGCGGTCAGGACTGAGTGAGAGTGACGACTGCGACCGACCGAGAGCGAGGGCCACACCGACAGCGTATTTACGCCCCCAACCCCTCCGACCCGACATGACGCTCGTCGTCGTCCCGGTTCGATTCCCTCCCTCGTCGCACTCGGCGGCGACGCTCCGCGAGGCGGCCCGCGTCGCCGCGGAGCGCGACGCTGACCTCACGGTCCTCCACGTCGACTTATACCAGCGCTCGGGGGGCGTCTCGCGCAGCGACCTCAAGCGCGCCGTCGAGGAGCGGATCGGCCGGATCGACCGGGCGCGGTACGTCGTCCGTCGGGGCTTCCTCGTCGAGGAGACGATCCTCGAAGAGATCGTCGCCGAGGGGGCCGACGTGGTCGTCATCGGGTCGAAACAGGCGGGGCGGTGGCGCCGGATGGTCCAGAAGTTGCTCTCCGACCCCGACATCGACTCGTTCCTCCGCAGCCAACTCGACTGTACCGTGATCACCGTGGACGCGGACGGAGAGACCACGACGAACGACGCCGACGACGACGCCGCGCCGCTCCCGGACGACTAGTTCTCCCCGCGCCGCGACCCGTCCCGCGTCGCGACCTCGTACCGCCGCTCGTACTCGATGACGGTCGCCGCCCGGTCGGCGACCGACTCGCCGAACTCGCGCTCGACGACGTACAGCGCCAGATCGATCCCGGAGGTGACCCCGCCCGCGCTGAGCACGTCGCCGTCGTCGACGACCCGCGCGTCGACGACCTCCGCTCCCGACTCCCGGAGCTCCTCGACGGCGGAGGCGTGCGTGACGGCCCGGCGGCCGTCGGTGACGCCCGCCTCCGCGAGCAGCATCGACCCGGTACACACCGAGGCGATCCGGGTGTCCGCCGCGTGGTACGCGGCGAGCGCGCGCGGCACGTCGCCCTTCTGCGCCTCGGCCCACGCGCTCGCCTCCTGGTTGCGCGCGTTCCACCCGCCCCCGGGCACGACCAGCAGGTCCGGGGCGTCCTCTCCTCCCGGGCCGGGGAGCGTTCCGTCCACGCCGACGCGGGTCCCGTGGCTCGCGGTCACCGTCTCGCGCTCGTCGAGCGACACGTATCGGACGCGGCCGCCGTCGTCTCCTGACGCCCCGTCGTCCCCTGTCGT